>NZ_JAUSUQ010000006.1 GCF_030814135.1 Caldalkalibacillus uzonensis
TTTCATCCATTTTGTTAATTCCCTACCGCGCTTCCGCTTGGGGGCCTTTTCATCCAGTTAACGGCTTTGCCATTACCTGTATGAAAAGGGAAATATATCTCCAACAAATATTTTACTCATACGGCAGTTCGCCAGTCCTCAAAGTTTCTTTCATTGTTAATCTACAACCACGTTCATCTCAAACAACCACAACGCAGCGCAAGTACAAAAAAGAAGCAACCCACCTTGGAAGCTGGCGGGTGGGTTGCTTGATGTCAGGACCGCTTTTTGGGGATGATGAAGGGCAGCCAGATCAGCCGCCCAAATTACAAGATGGATGCCACCCTTTTTTCCAGCTGTTCAGGTGTGATGTGATACAAAGCGTCCAACAGAGCCGGAACGAAGCTGCCTGGTCCGGATGCCTGGGCCCCAGCCATCTCCCCTGCCAGTTTAAGCATGCTTAAGGCATGAAACGCTGCTTTCTGAGCGTCTTGTTCCACAGCCAGAAATAATCCAATCAGGGAAGTGGCCAGACAGCCGGTGCCTGTCACTCTGGCCAGCAGCGGATGTCCACCAGGGATGGCCACGTGATTGACATAGTCCGTCTCTCCCGTCAATGCCATCACCGCCTCGAAAGGCCAGTCGATAGGAGCAGCAGACGAGCCGGCATCCACTCCCTTTCCTTCCCAGCTGCCATTGGCCAGAAAGGAGAACTCTGCTCTATTGCCGCAAATCACGACAAAGGAGACCTCATCCATCAAACGTGCAACGGCACGGCGGCGGAAAGCGGTTGCGCCCACCCCAACCGGGTCCAGCACAACGGGAATGTTCAGCTGGTTGGCTTTTTTTCCGGCGAGTGCCGCGGCCTCGACCAGGCCAGGGTCAAGGGTGCCAATATTGATCACCAAAGCTTGGGCGTGGCTGACCATTTCTTCTACTTCCTCAGCATGGTGGGACATGACAGGACTGCCGCCGGCAGCCAGTGTCCCGTTAGCCACGAAGTTCATCACCACTTGATTGGTAATATGGTGAATAAGCGGAGATTGCGCCCTGATTTTTCTCAACAGCATAATCGATAACCCTCCTTATTCTTGCCAGGCTTATACCTTGGCTGATACCATTCCTATTCTTTAGCAAGTATAAAGCGTGGAAAGGGGATGTCAAGGCAAAAATTTCTAACAAGACTGTGACCAAATTATGAAAACAAACAAAAATGTGATGTATTTCACAGGTCTTTAGCTGCTAAGAACTGTACACTTAAGGTGTAAAAAACACCACTTCATTTTGAAAGGAGGAATGGTTGATGTTTGTCAAGTTTCTCAGGGAGAGCGCCGTTGCGGCTTGGTTGTTATTAGTTGCCCGTCTGTGGCTGGGGTGGAAATGGTTGAAGGCAGGTTGGGGCAAAGTGACAGGGGATTTTGACGCTTCAGGGTATTTACAAGGAGCCATTGCCAAAGCCAGCGGAGACAATCCAGTTGTACAAGAGTGGTGGGCCAACTTTTTAAGCGGATTCGCACTTCCTAATGTTAACTTGTTCAACTTTTTGGTTGCCTGGGGAGAGTTACTTGTCGGTCTGGGTCTTATTTTAGGCACATTTACAACATTTGCAACTTTGATGGGCGTTGTGATGAATTTTGCTTTCCTGTTCTCTGGAACAATCAGCACCAACCCTCACATGATCCTAGTGGCCATGTTTATCCTGGTTGCCGGAGCCAATGCCGGTAAAATCGGTTTGGACCGCTGGGTCATTCCTTACCTCAGACAAGGAATGCAAGGGCTGCTCAACCGGGGTAAGGAGTTTAAACAGACTGGTGTCTAGGGAGAGATGTATAAGCAGAGAATGAATAAGTAAAGAAATAATAAAGAATAATTGTTCTGAGCAATACCTGTTCTTTTTTTAGCCATATATGTGAAATGTTTCACAAACTCAAGCTTGTTAAACCTTTAATAATGTAGGAGGAGAGAGAAATCATGGCGGTCAAACACAAAGAAGCCAAACAATCTGATCTAGCTGCAGTGATTGACACGTTAATCACTAATGCTGAGCATGCCCAGCGGGAGTATATGCACCTCAATCAAGAGCAAGTGGATCACATTGTCAAGGAGATGGCGCTGGCTGGGCTGGACCAGCATATGGCCTTAGCCAAACTGGCCGTGGAAGAGACCGGGAGAGGTGTCTTTGAAGACAAAGCAACCAAAAACATTTTTGCTACTGAATATATCTACCACAATATTAAATATGACAAAACAGTAGGCAGCATTAAGGAAGATCCGTACAACGGGATCATGGAAATTGCCGAACCCGTGGGGATTGTGCTGGGGGTGACACCCGTTACCAATCCCACCTCAACAACCTTGTTTAAATCCTTAATCGCCGTTAAAACACGCAATCCTATCATCTTCGCTTTCCATCCTTCTGCTCAAAAATGCAGCCGTGAGGCGGCGCGCATTGTCCGTGATGCAGCGGTCAAAGCAGGGGCACCTGAGCATTGTATCCAATGGGTAGAGAACCCTTCTGTGGAAACCACCCAGGCGCTGATGAAGCATCCTAAAGTGGCCTTAATTCTGGCCACCGGAGGGGCAGCCATGGTCAAATCAGCTTACAGCTCAGGCAAGCCGGCCTTGGGTGTGGGACCGGGGAATGTGCCCTGCTACATTGAAAAGACAGCTCACATCAAACGGGCTGTGACTGACTTGATTCTCTCCAAAACTTTTGACAACGGCATGATTTGCGCTTCCGAGCAGGCTGTTATTGTTGATAAAGACATTTGTCCAGAAGTTAAGGCGTATATGGCTGACAATGGCTGCCACTTTTTATCACCTGCTGAGTTGAAAAAAGTGGAGAAACTGGTGATTAACCCTGCTTCCTGCGTAGTGAACCCCGATATCGTCGGACAACCAGCGGTCAAAATTGCTGAACTGGCCGGCATTAGGGTGCCTGACCAGACAAAAATCCTGGTCGCTGAGCTAAAAGGGGTCGGCCCCCAGCATCCCCTTTCCAGGGAAAAATTAAGTCCGGTTTTGGCCTTTTATCAAGCGAAAACAACAGAAGAGGGACTCAAACTGGCTGAAGACATCATCGCCTTTGGAGGCATGGGCCACTCCGCTGTGATTCACTCCAGCAATCCCAACGTGATTGAAGCGTTTGGCAAGCGCATGAAAACAGGACGCATCATTGTCAACGCCCCGTCTTCACAGGGGGCCATCGGCGATATTTATAATGCCTACATCCCCTCGTTGACTTTAGGGTGCGGCACATTTGGCCATAACTCGACCACAGCCAATGTGTCTGCCATCCATCTCATTAATGTGAAACGTATGGCCACACGCACGTACAACATCCAATGGTTTAAAGTGCCGCCTAAAATTTATTTTGAAAAAGGCGCAACTAAATACCTGGAAAAAATGAGGGATATCAGCCGGGTCTTTATTGTGACAGACCCTCACATGGAAAAGCTGGGTTACGTAGACCGGGTGCTGTACTGGTTGCGCAAACGTCCCGATTATGTCCAGGTGGAAACATTCTCGGAAGTGGAGCCGGATCCCTCCTTTGACACCGTGCTCAAAGGGGCAGAGCTGATGAAAAAATATGAACCTGATGTGATTATTGCCCTGGGAGGAGGATCCCCTATTGATGCAGCTAAAGCAATGTGGCTGTTATACGAATATCCGCAAGTGGATGTAAACGGCATAAAGCAGAAGTTTTTGGATATCCGCAAGCGGGTGTATAAATATCCTTTGTTGGGCAAAAAGGCCAAATTTGTGGCCATTCCAACCACGTCAGGAACCGGGTCTGAGGTCACGCCCTTCTCCGTCATCACGGATAAAGCAGAGAATGTGAAATATCCTCTGGCTGATTATGAATTAACCCCTGATGTGGCCATCATTGACCCGGAGTATGTGCTCAGTGTGCCTAAAAATGTAACGGCAGATACGGGGATGGATGTGCTGACCCATGCCATTGAAGCCTATGTTTCCAACATGGCCAACGACTATACGGACGGATTGGCCATCAAGGCGATCCAGCTGGTGTTTGAGTACTTGCCCCGGGCCTATCATAATGGACGGGATGAAGTGGCCAGAGAAAAAATGCATAACGCTTCGGCCATCGCCGGTATGGCCTTTGCCAATGCCTTCTTGGGCATCAATCACAGCCTGGCCCACAAGCTGGGGGCAGCCTTTAACATTCCCCACGGAAGGGCCAATACGATCCTGATGCCCCATGTGATCCGGTATAATGCCCTGAAGCCGACCAAATTTTCCTCTTTCCCTAAGTATGAACACTTTGTGGCCGACCAGCGATATGCCGAGATAGCCCGGGTTCTGGGTTTGCCTTGCCGGACAGTGGAAGAAGGGGTACAAAGCCTGATCAAAGCGGTGATTGATCTGGCTAAAGAACTGGAAATGCCCCTCAGCATTGCCGAGTGCGGTGTCGGGCGTGAGGTGTTTGAAGCCCAGGTGGATCAGTTGGCCGAAAAAGCCTTCGAAGACCAGTGCACAACCACCAACCCCAAATTGCCGCTGGTCAGTGAGTTAGCGGAGATTTACCGTCAAGCTTACGAAGGTTACAAAGACTGAACAAAGCATATTCAGAAAAACTTGAAAGGAGCATGTGGTATGGACAAGTGGAGAGGTTTTAAACCTGGAAAATGGATGGAGGAAGTGAATGTCCGGGATTTTATCCAGCTGAACTGGTCTCCTTACACAGGGAATGAATCATTCCTGGCCGGTCCCACGGAAAGAACAAAGCAACTGTGGGAAAAAGTACAAGTGTTATTAAAAAAAGAGAGAGAAAAGGGCGGGGTGCTGGATGTGGACACGAAAACCGTCTCCACCATCACCTCCCATCTGCCAGGCTATATCGATAAAGAGATGGAGCAAGTGGTGGGCTTACAAACGGACGCTCCCCTTAAACGGGCCATTATGCCGTTCGGGGGCATCCGCATGGTCAAAGAAGCGTGCCGGGCTTATGGTTATGAGCTGGACCCTGGGGTGGAAAAAATCTTTACCCTGTACCGCAAAACTCATAACCAAGGGGTGTTTGATGTCTATACCCCGGAGATGAGGTTGGCCCGCAAGGCAGGCATTATTACGGGTCTGCCTGACGCGTACGGGCGGGGGCGGATTATTGGTGATTACCGCCGCGTTCCCCTGTACGGCGTCGATTTTCTCATTAAACAAAAGCAGCAGGAACTGGCCCTCTTGGAAGCAGATGTCATGCTGGACGAAACAATCCGGGAGCGGGAAGAGCTGGCTGAGCAAATTAAAGCGCTCCAGGAGCTGAAGGAGATGGCTGCCAGCTACGGCTATGATATTTCCCAGCCGGCTGGAAATGCACAAGAGGCGGTCCAGTGGTTGTACTTTGCCTATCTGGCTGCCATTAAGGAGCAAAACGGGGCAGCCATGAGCTTGGGGCGTGTCTCCACCTTCCTGGATATTTACATTGAGCGGGATTTGCGGGAAGGGACCTTAACTGAGCAAGAAGCCCAGGAGCTGATCGATCACTTTGTGATGAAACTGCGCTTGGTTAAATTTTTACGCACGCCTGAGTACAACGAACTGTTCAGCGGGGACCCAACCTGGGTAACCGAGTCCATCGGCGGTATGGCTGTTGATGGGCGTCCGCTGGTCACCAAAACGTCGTTCCGGTTCTTGCATACCCTGGACAATCTGGGGCCGGCTCCTGAACCCAACCTGACTGTGCTATGGTCGACACGTTTGCCCGAACCGTTTAAGAACTATTGTGCCAAAATGTCTATTAAAACAAGTGCCATCCGGTATGAAAACGATGACCTGATGCGTCCCGAGTTTGGGGATGACTATGGCATTGCCTGCTGCGTGTCGGCCATGCGTATCGGCAAGCAGATGCAATTTTTCGGCGCCAGGGCCAATTTAGCGAAAGCGTTGCTGTATGCCATCAATGGCGGAAAGGATGAAAAGTTAAAGATTCAGGTGGCACCCCGGTTTGAACCAATCAGGGATGAGATCCTTGATTATGAAGTGGTCAGGGAGCGCTTTGACCAGGTCTTGGATTGGCTGGCAAAACTGTATATGAACACGTTGAACGTGATTCACTATATGCACGACAAATATTGCTATGAACGGATTGAAATGGCCCTGCATGACAGGGAGATTGTCCGTACCATGGCTTGCGGCATTGCCGGATTGTCCGTAGTCGCAGACTCTTTGAGCGCAATCAAATATGCCACAGTGAAGCCCATCCGGGATGAAAACGGGCTTGCTATAGACTTCAAGATCGAAGGAGACTATCCCAAATACGGCAACGATGATGACCGGGTGGACTTATTGCCAAAGAGATCGTCCACACCTTTATGAACAAGCTGCACAAACACAAAGCATACAGGGGTGCCATTCCCACCCTGTCTGTGTTGACCATTACTTCCAATGTGGTCTATGGCAAGAAAACGGGTAACACCCCTGATGGACGCCGGGCAGGAGAACCTTTTGCCCCCGGGGCCAATCCCATGCATGGACGGGACACTAAAGGGGCATTGGCTTCCCTCAACTCGGTGGCCAAACTGCCCTATCAGGATGCGTTGGACGGGATTTCCAACACGTTCTCCATCATACCCAAAGCCCTGGGCAGAGAAGAGGAAGACCGCGTCCACAATCTGAAAGGGCTTTTGGACGGTTATATAAGCCAACAGGCACACCACATTAATGTGAATGTGCTCAACCGGGAAACATTGCGGGATGCGATGGAACATCCGGAAAAATATCCTCAACTGACCATCCGCGTTTCTGGTTATGCCGTTAACTTTATTAAATTGACAAGGGAGCAACAGTTAGATGTGTTGAAGCGGACCTTCCATGAACAGATGTAACAATTAAACTGAGGAGTTGAGTCATGTCATGTTAAGAGGACGTATCCATTCCGTTGAAACTTGCGGGACCGTTGACGGTCCCGGCATCCGCTATGTGGTGTTTATGCAGGGGTGCTTGCTGCGCTGCCAATACTGCCACAATCCAGATACCTGGGACTTAAAGGGAGGAAAGACGGTCACGAGAGAGGAATTGCTGCAAGATATGAAAGGGTACGTCCCTTATATGACTTTTTCTGGCGGTGGTGTCACTGTCTCTGGAGGTGAACCGCTGTTGCAAGCCGAATTTGTGGCAGAACTGTTCAAGGCCTGCAAGGAGCGGGACATTCATACTGCTTTGGATACCTCAGGGGGTTGTTTCACCGGCCATGGGGTACAGCGCCAGATCATTGATCGTTTGCTGGAGGTCACCGATCTGGTCCTTCTTGACCTGAAGCATATTGATGAGGCGAAGCACCGCCGCCTCACTGGACGTTCCAATGCTCACATCTTACATTTTGCCCGTTACCTTGCGGAAAAGGGAACGCCAGTTTGGATCCGGCATGTGCTTGTGCCAGGTTATACCGATGATGAACTTGATTTAGCCCGTCTTGGCCAATTTATCAAGACATTGCCCAATGTACAAAAAATAGAGATTCTCCCTTATCATCAGCTTGGTGTTCATAAGTGGCATGCGTTGGGACTCCATTATCCTTTGGCAAACGTACACCCGCCCACAGATAAGAACATTCAGCGGGCCTATTTGATCCTGACTGGGAAAGGACAACAGTCTAATCTGACAGGCCAGCTTGATATGTGTTAACAGGGTGAAGGAATCATGGCTATTAAGAAGGGAACGATTTTTTTTAAAGTTGTATGTGAAATAATTCACAATTTGTTAATCGTGCAACCGTTGAATGCACAAATGAATGGACAAAGGGAGTGATAGAAAATGACGAAAAAAAGCGATGTGAAGCTTATTCCTTTATTGATCACGTTAGCGATTGGGATTGGTATTTGGAATATTGCCCCCCCAGCCGGATTGGAAAAGGAAGCATGGCAGCTTTTCGCCATATTTGTAGCTACGATTGTCGGGCTTATCATTAAGCCCATGCCGATGGGAGTTGTGGCTATTTTCGGTCTGACGGCGACCGTATTGACCAAAACGTTGACGATAGGTGACGCACTGAGCGGTTTCAGCAATTCCGTCATATGGCTGATTGTCATCGCCTTCTTTGTTTCCCGAGGGTTTATTAAAACGGGACTCGGTTCGAGAGTGGCTTACTTTTTCGTTATGAAATTTGGCAAAAAGACGCTTGGGCTTTCGTATGCCTTGCTGTTTAGCGATCTGCTTTTGGCGCCGGCGATGCCGTCCAATACTGCGCGGGCGGGAGGGATTGTGTTGCCGATTATCCGCTCGTTGTCCGAAGCGTACGGTTCCCGGGTCGAAGACGGAACGGAAAGAAAAATTGGTTCTTTCCTGACCAAAGTGGCCTTTCAGGGTGACATGATTACATCGGCGATGTTTCTGACTGCCATGGCAGCCAACCCATTAGTGGTGAGCATTGCGGCTGAAATTACGGGAGTAAACATTTCCTGGACCGGGTGGATGGTCGCAGCATTTGTTCCCGGAATTGTAAGTTTAATCATTATCCCGCTTGTGATTTACAAAATTTATCCGCCCGAAATTAAAGAAACACCTGGCGCGGCAGAACTGGCCAAACAGAAATTGGCGGAAATGGGGCCGTTGAAAAGATCGGAATGGTATATGGTCGGCGTGTTTTTCCTTATCCTCTGCCTTTGGATTTTCGGAACAAAAGTGGGGATCGACGCGACCACGACCGCTTTTATCGGATTGTGCGCGTTGCTTTTGCTTCAGGTTTTATCCTGGTCAGACATCAAAAATGAACAAGGGGCATGGGATACGCTGGTCTGGTTTGCGGCTCTCGTCATGATGGCCACCTTTTTAAATCAGCTCGGCTTCATTCCATGGTTTAGTGGAATAATGGAAGGCAGTGTGTCCGGCATGTCTTGGGTAGTCGCACTCATTGTCTTAGCTCTGGTGTACTTCTATTCACACTATTTCTTTGCCAGCAATACAGCTCATGTCAGTGCGATGTACGGGGCATTTTTAGCTGTATTAGTTGCGGCAGGAGCGCCGCCCTTATTATCCGCTCTGGTTCTCGGTTTCTTCAGCAATTTGTTTGCCTGCACTACGCATTACGGCTGCGGGCCCGCTCCAGTGTTTTTTGGCACTGGCTATGTCAGTCAAAATAAATGGTGGTCTATCGGCTTCCTTATCTCGATCATTCATATCCTTGTCTGGTTGGGAATCGGTGGACTGTGGTGGAAATTGTTAGGACTTTGGTAAGAGCGTTTTTTCCATAAGGAGGTGATGTAAGTGGCGGTGCTGATGAATGGGGTGGAATCTCCCTGTTGTTCAGCGAAGGTGGTCAAGGAATTTCGGATTGAACTTTACCATGGAGCTGATGATGAATACGAGTTGAACGTTCCGTTTTTCATCTGTATCAAGTGCGGCGAACCTGTTTCGCTGTTGCAAACGGCAGATATGATTGGAAGGGGGAAAAAAGATGCGTGAAATCTCGACAGAACAAGTGATAAAGACGGTAAGAAGACTGTGTATCGAAGCTGCCTGCGATTTGCCTGAAGATGTGGAGCAGGCTTTGAGGAAGGGGTTGTCTGTGGAAGAATCGCATTTTGGCCGATACAGTTTGGAGAAAATCTTGAAAAACGTGCATCTGTCCCGGGAAGAACAGGTGCCAATGTGCCAGGACACCGGAATGGCGGTCATTTTTGTGGAGATAGGACAAGACGTTCGTATTGTGGGCGGTGCTCTGAACGAAGCGATTAACGAAGGAGTTCGGCAAGGATATAAAGACGGTTATCTAAGAAAATCGGTTGTCGCAGATCCGGTTCTTCACCGGCAAAATACTAGCGACAACACCCCCGCGGTGATCCATACCGAAATCGTGCCTGGCGATAAACTCAAAATCCAGGTGATGCCCAAAGGCGCCGGAAGCGAAAACATGGGAGCGGTGAAAATGTGCAAACCGGCGGAAGGATTGGACGGGGTGATGGACTTTGTTGTAAACACCGTCACACAAGCGGGTGGCAACCCTTGCCCGCCGGTGATTGTCGGCGTCGGTATTGGCGGGACGATGGATAAATGCACCCTTCTGGCCAAAAAAGCGCTGGTCAGGGATGTGGGGCAGCCCCACCCCAACAAAGAGTATGCAGAAGTAGAAAAAGTATTGCTTGAAAGAATCAATAAGCTTGGCATTGGGCCTCAGGGCTTTGGAGGAAAAGTGACAGCTTTGGCCGTTCACATCGAAACCTATCCGACTCACATCGCGATGCTGCCTGTCTGTGTCACCTTGAACTGCCATGCGGCGCGCCATAAAGAGGCTGTGTTATAAGGGAGGAAAAGAAATGAGCACGGTAAAGAAGTTAACGACTCCATTGACTGACGAACAGATCCGATCTTTAAAAGCCGGCGATCAAGTTACGATTACAGGCGTTATCTATTCGGCGCGAGATGCGGCTCATCAAAGGATGGTCGATGCGCTTAAAGAAAACAAACCGCTGCCTGTCGATCTAAAAAATCAGGTGATTTATTATGCGGGACCAACCCCGGCCAAGCCCGGAAAAGTCATCGGTTCGTGCGGACCGACCACCAGCGGGCGAATGGACGCTTATTCGCCGGCCTTGATGGAGCAAGGACTTAAAGGGATGATCGGCAAAGGGCCGAGAAGCAGGGAAGTGATTGCCGCAATGAAAAAGCACGGCGCGGTTTATTTTGCGGCTATCGGCGGGGCCGCCGCCCTGATTGCGGACACGATCAAAAAGGTGGAAGTCGTGGCTTACGAGGAACTGGGTCCGGAAGCGATTCGCCGGATGGAAGTGGAAAACTATCCTTGCATTGTCGCTGTCGACTGCGAAGGAAACGACCTGTATGAAATAGGCGTCAAACAATACAGAATCGAAGAACAGACGTTGGAACAGGAGTGAATGCAGATGTTGAAGTACGATGTGATCGTTGTCGGCGCCGGGGGAGCGGGCATGATGGCCGCTCTTTATGCGAGTAAAGACAAGAATTTGCGCGTGGCCTGCTTGTCGAAAATATTCCCCACGCGTTCCCACACGGGCGCGGCTCAAGGCGGCATCAACGCGGCGATGGGTTACCGGGACGCGACAGACTCCCCCGAAAAGCATTTTAGAGACACGGTGAAAGGAAGCGATTTTTTGGCGGATCAGGATGCGGTTGAATATTTTACCGCCAACATGCCCGCTATCATCTCGGAACTGGATTATTACGGCGTTCCTTTCTCCCGTGATCCAAACGGAAGAATCGCCCAGCGTCCGTTTGGCGGCGCTTCAAGTCCTAGAACGTGCTATTCGGCGGACAAAACCGGCCACGTGATTTTGCATGCCTTATACGAACAATGCCTGAAAAACAACGTTGAGTTTTTGGACGAATGGTTTTTGCTGTCGCTTGTCGTGGCGGACGAAACGTTTCATGGACTGGTCGCGATGAATATCAAAACAGGCGAAATTCACCCTTTTCTGGCCAAAGCGGTTGTGATCGCGACGGGCGGGTTTGGCCGCATTTACTGGAACCGTACGACCAACGCCATCAACATGACCGGCGACGGGACGGCCGCCTGCTTCAACGCCGGCATTCCGTTAAAAGACCCTGAATTTGTGCAGTTTCATCCGACTGGATTGGCTTCTACAGGCATTTTGCTGTCGGAAGCTTGCCGGGGAGAGGGCGGTTATTTGATCAACAGGGAGGGCGAACGTTTTATGAAACGCTATGCCCCGGAAAAAATGGAGCTGGCCCCGCGCGACCTGGTGTCGCGGTCCATCGAGATGGAAATTAAAGCAGGGCGTGGTTTCGGCCAAGGTTTGGAAGCATACGTGCTGATGGACCTGAGACATTTGGGTAAGGAAAAAATTATGGAACGGCTGCCGCAAGTAAGGGAGCTGGCCATGGATTTCGAAGGCGTCGATCTCATCGAAGAGCCGGTTCCGATCCGCCCGAGCTGCCACTATATGATGGGCGGTATCCATGTCAGCGATTACGCCACATTGGCCACGCCCGTGGAAGGGATTCATGCCGCCGGTGAATGCGCCTGTGTTTCCATTCACGGGGCCAACCGACTGGGCGGCAATTCCGTAGCGGATGTCGTGCTGTTTGGCAAGTATGCCGGCATCGGCGCGCGCGAAAGTGCGAAGAAACGCCCGTTTGGCCTCGAAACTTTGGTGATTAAAGAGGCAAAAAAATGGGAGAGCAAGTTTGCAACTATGCGCAATAAAACTTCAGGTATTCGTCTGGTCGATATACGCAACAAAATGGCGGAAGTGATGTGGAATTATGTCGGCATTTTCCGTCATGAGCAAGAAATGAGGGTTGCCCTGGAGACGATCGATCAACTGCTGAACGATTATGAACATGCGTATATTGGCGATCCCGCCCTTCGTTACAATACGGCTTTTGTCCATTATGTCGAAATCGGAAACCTGCTAACTCTGGCGAAAGCCGTTGTGCTAGGAGCGATAAACCGGAAAGAAAGCAGAGGCTCCCATGCAAGGGCTGACTATCCGCAAAGAGATGATGAGAACTTTCTGAAGCATACGCTAATTTATAAACGAGGCGATCGTTATGAACTGAAGTATCTTCCTGTCAAAATTACGAAATATCCACCGGAGGAGAGAAAGTACTGATGGAAAACATAACTTTTCGAATTCGGCGCTATGACGGTACCAACACATGGGTTCAAGAATATCGGCTTCCATATGAAAAAGGAAAGACAATTCTCTGGGCATTAACCAAAATCAAAGATGAAATCGATCCTACGTTAAACTTTACTTCCGCATGCAGGCATGCCATTTGCGGCAGTTGCGGTGTCAAAGTTAACGGTCATGCCTTCCTGGCCTGCAAAACGTCTTTGGATAAATTGCTCGAAACCTTTGATACATCTGTATTATACTTTGAACCTCTGGGCAATTATGACGTGGTCAGAGACTTGGTCGTCGATTGGAAGCCAAAAATGGAAAAGATGAAAAAGGTAAAGCCATGGCTGCTTCCTTCCAGGGAAGGAAGCAAAGAAGAGGGGTTTCGCCAAAGCAAGCAGCAATTTGCCAAAATCTCTTCCTCTACCGATTGCATTCTTTGCGGTATATGCGCTTCCGAATGCGGCCAGCTTGCCATTAATGACGGAGGTTATTTGGAGCCGTTCATCATCAACAAAGCTTACCGCTTTGTCGTCGATTCAAGGGATAACGCACCTGAAGAACACATTAGGCCCGTATTGGAAAACGAGCTATGGAAATGTATTCATTGTATGCAATGTGTTTCAAAATGTCCGAAAGAGATCCCATTAACGGATGAAATCGCCTATCTAAGAAAAGAGACCATGAAAATGGGCGAAGTCCATAATCAGGGAGCGCGGCATGCCTACGCATTTTATCATGACGTAAAAAAATGGGGAAGATTAAACGAAATGACGCTACCCGTTAAAACGGACGGCATGGTCACCACCTTGCGCAAACGAATTCCTTTTGCTTATCGCATGATAGTCAAAGGAAAGATAAACCCGCTTCGCTTGCCTAAAGCGGTGAAAGGGATTAAAGGGGTAAGAAAAATTTACCAACAGGTAGAGGAGGAAAGCAAATCATGAGATACGCTTTCTTTCCCGGGTGTACATTGGAGTCGGCGGCAGCGGAATTGATGATTTCCACCAAAAAGGTCGCTTCCGCCTTAGGCATCGAATTGATTGAATTGGAAGGCTGGACTTGCTGCGGGGCAACGCATTTACAGGACGTTGACGAGCAATTGGCTCTGGCGATCAATGCGCGCAACATCGCCTTGGCCGAACAGCTGAACGCTCCGCTGCTTACCGTTTGCAACACTTGCACGCTTATGCTGCGGACTACAAAGAAAACACTCGATGAAAATCTACAGCTGAAAGAAATAACGAATCAAAGATTAAGTAGCGCAAATGTGGAATATCAAGGTACAAGTGAAGTGACCCACTTGTTGTGGGCCCTTATTCAAGATTATGGCCTTGAAAATTTAAGGGCAAAAGTAAAAAGACCGCTCAAGGGCTTGAAGGTTGCCAATTTTTACGGCTGCCACATCATTCGGCCGCAAGAAGTGTTGGGATTTGAAAACCATATGAATCCCCATTCGATGGAGATGGTCGTGGAAGCGCTTGGGGCGGAGAGTGTCGAATTTTCGCAAAGGTTGGCCTGCTGCGGCTTCCACGCTGTTTTTCCAGCGGAAAAAGAAGTGATGAGACTGACAGCGTTAAACTGCTTGTCGCCGAAAAAGGCCGGTGCCCATTGCATTGTGACCCCCTGTCCGCTATGCCAGATGCAACTCGATATGTACCAGCCCGATGCGCAAAAAGGATGCCGCGACAATATTACCATGCCTGTTCTGCATCTTCCGCAGCTGATCGGATTGGCCCTTGGATTCGAACCGGAAGAATTGGCCATTAACCGACATATTGTTGACGCGATTCCGGTGCTGCAGCAACATATAGGAGTAATATAATTTGTATTGGTGCTCATTGAATTAATTCAGCATTTATTATAGGCGGTGTAAATACGGGGGATCAGCTTCATGAGGCTGGTCCCCTTTATGGTGCCTATTGACTGACATCGTTTTGCGGACATCGTTTCAGGGATGGAGTTGATGGTGGCTCTCTTTTGTACTAAAATTTCAGTATCGTCAGAGAGTATGGATTGTTAAAATACAGCTGGTTTTACCATGAATGAAGGGTTTACTATTGGTCACCCACAATTAGGTGAACCTACAGTAAAGACTATAAGAAAGGCGAGGTAAAGATGGAACAACTCAGCCACGCAGTGTGTGAAATACGGCGTTATCCAGGCAAGTGCCTCACCCATAAGCACAGTTTTGGTCAGCTTTTATTTGCCTTAGAAGGCAGGATGATGATTGATACCGGTCCGCAGTTTTTGGAACTGGAGGAGGACCAATGCTACTATCTCCCCCCTCACTGTGTGCACACGTTTGAAGCCAAAGACCGCCATCAGTTTTTGGTAGTGGATGTTCCGCTTCGCTTTCTCCAGTCTAACCATCAGCAGGTTCAAGCTGACCATCATGGGCGGCTCATTTCGTTAGATGAGCGGCTGCGCTCCCTGCGCTTTTTGCTGCTGGATGAATCGGGAAGGGGAGCATCTTCGTCAGGTCCCCTTGATGATCTTGTCCATTATTTAAGCAAAGCGATTCTAACTCAACCCAAATACCGTTCTATTGAATATATTCACGCTCATTTTAATGAACCTATCACCATTGAACAGCTGGCCGCTGTGGAGCATTACCATCCGGCGTACTACCAGCAGTGGTTTAAGAAAATAACAGGAAAAAATCCGAGCGAGTATATCCGGGAGTTGCGCCTTAACGAAGCAGAACGGCTGCTCAGGGAGACTGCTTGGTCTGTCACGGATATTGCCTGCCACGTCGGTTATAGCCATCCTGCTTCATTTATTCGGGCCTTTGTGCGGCACAGGGGAGTCACACCTCATGTGTTTCGTCAAAATATTTAATGAAGTAAACAACAATGTTGGATAAGGTTTATTCCGCCTTAAGCAGCTGGTGTATACTAAACAACACGTGGGGTGAATCATGATGAAAACCAACGCCATGAGGTTATTGGAGCAGCATCAGGTTGAATATCAAATATTGACTTTCACCTATGATGAAACAGATTTAGAGGCAACGCAAGCAGCGAAAGAAGTCGGCCTGCCTCCGTCACAGGTATTTAAAACACTGGTACTAAATGGGGACAAGACCGGAATTGTGCTGGCTTCCCTGCCTGCGGATTGCGACTTAAACCTGAAAGCGCTGGCCCGGGCCAGCGGCAACAAAAAAGTAGAACTGTTGCCGGTTAAAGAGATCCCCAAAGTGACCGGATATGTCCGGGGAGGGGTCTCTCCAGTGGGTATGAAGAAAAATTACCCGTTCTATATTGACCATCGTGTGACAAAGGAAGAAAAAGTAGCGGTCAGCGGTGGCAAACGGGGCGTGCTGATGATGCTAAGGAGCAGAGATTTAATTAAAATCACCAATGCAGTGTTGGCAGATCTGTGTCATACAGACAGAACTAGGTCATAAATCAGAATGTAAAGGGCAGGCAAGCGTGTAAGAGACACAGTTACCAGGGGGAACGGAAAAATGGATTCAAGAGTTGCTGGCAGTTTGGTTCTTTTGGCGGCAGTCTTATGGGGCACGACGGGCACCGCCCAAGCCTTTGCCCCCCAAGGGGCAAGTCCCCTGGCCATTGGTGCCATGCGCCTGGCAGTGGGAGGATTGGCCTTATTATGTTTTGTACTCGTACGGGGCACCCTTAGCCGTAAAAAAGCATGGCCGCTTGGGGCTACCTTGATAGCAGCGGTAAGCATGGCCCTTTATCAGCCCCTGTTTTTTTCGGCTGTCGCTTCAACGGGAGTGGCCGTTGGAACTGTGGTGGCCATCGGCAGCGCTCCTATTTTGGCCGGGATGTTCGAATATGTTTTTCGCGGCGTTAAACCGGGCCAAAGATGGTGGCTGGCTACTGCACTGGCTGTGGCGGGCTGTGTCCTTTTGCTCGGTCATCAAGGGGAAGTGAGTATCAATATTGGAGGCCTGTTGATGGCGCTTGGGGCAGGCTTTAGTTTTGCCGTCTATACTTTGGTCAGCAAGGGGTTGCTGGCCCAACATCGGCCTGAAGAGGTTGTAGCTGTCGTCTTTAGTTTAAGTGCTGTGTTGCTGTCTCCTCTCTTACTCTTCTATGACTTAAGCTGGTTGCTGGAGATGAGAGGTTGGGCTGTCGTGTTGCATCTTGGATTGGTTGCCACTGCATTGGCTTACCTGCTGTTTGTGCGGGGCTTGACAGGGATACCTGCTGCACATGCTGTCACCCTTTCTCTGGCCGAACCCTTGACAGCTGCGCTGTTGGGTATTTTTCTTGTCGGGGAGATATTAACCTTAGCCGCTAAGTTTGGTATTGCACTTTTGTTTTTGGGTTTAAGCCTTTTGACTGTCCGGTTTCGTTCCTTGCAACAGGGCAATGTCCCCGACAAATGACCATGTGTTGTGACATAGTTCATATCAAAAACAGGGCCCTCTTGTTACGATGAAGTTACGAAACGGTTTTTCTCTTTTAAAGGAGGGTTTCCTGTGCGTTCTGTCAAGGCTAATAATGAAGAATTAAACCTGCAAGAGATTAAAAAAGATTTAAAAAACAAATTACGTGTCTGTTACGAACTGGATTTAACACGTTGTACAGACTATCAACGCTTAATTTGCTCAGAAATTCAAAATGTGGCCCGGCTGGTGCTATACCATGCTTATCACGGTTTTCAGATATCGAAGACTTATCAACTGAAAAAGAGCACGGCCCCGGAAACATTCCAGCGCCTGGTTTCTTACCTTAACAAAGGAGTATCTAATAAGGGAATTGATCAAGCTGTGTTGGATTTGTTACAAGTGTATGTGAAAAATATGCAACAAAGCGATAAAAATAAGTCTGAATTGGATCAATCTATCATGTTGTACCTGATTTATTTTACACTGGTTGAATTGGGACTTGATCATGAAAAGTATCGCTTTTGTTTGCTGAAGAACTGGCTGAAAAACAATTTTGAACTGACCGTGTTTGCCCAAAAAGAGGAAGATATTGACAAAATGTCCAAGCTCATAGGTGAAGTTTTTCCATCCCTGACAGAGTAAAAGAGGATCGAAATGGCAAGGCCAATCGGTTAAAAAATTTCCCATATGTTCTAAGAAAAGCCCCGAATAAGGGACTTTTTTTGTTTGGCCCATTATTCGGGTGTAGAACATGGGAACCAGAGGTTTTTTTGGATGTATATTGATTAAGCGGAACTGCGGTTGTGCTCTGCTGCTACGTTTTGTGGAGCAAACATCCGGTTTAAACGGGGGAGATAGGCCCACAAAACCAGGGAACGGGACAGGCTGAACAGAGTAAAGCTGAACCACAGTCCGTGATTCCCCCATAAGGGGAGAAACAGCCAAATGGCGATTAAGAAGACACCCAGGGAAACAACAAGGGAGTCGCGAAGGGGTCCCGCTTCAGTTGCACCGGCAAAGATACCGTTTAGCTGCAAGCCCCAAAAACTAACCAGGGGATAGAGCACCACCCACTCTGCAAATTGACCGGCAGCGAGCTGGACTTCCGGGATGCTGGTAAATAGGGCAATCACCCAGCCTTTATTTATAAATAGAAAGGCACCAAGCAAGACAGAAGCCGTAAAAGCCCACAAGGCTGAGAAACGGATGGTCCGGATATACAATGGCTGGTCACCCGCACCGACAGACCGACCCACTAAGATACTGCTGGCATTGGCGATCCCGTCCAGGACATAAGCCAGTAATAAATGGAGCTGAAACAAGATGGCATTGGCGGCCAGGGTCACATCACCCATGGTGGCTCCCTTGGCCGTAAAAATACCGAACACAGCGAGCAGGCAGACGGTACGGATAAACAGATCACGGTTCATTTTTAACATCTTAAGGAGCGGAGCGGTGGCTAAAATCTGTCCCTTATCCCATTTTCCCCCTTGCAATTCCTTGGATAGGTAGATGATCACCAAGCCAAGCCCGACTGCGGTAATTTCGGCAATCAGGCTGGCGGCAGCTACTCCTGCGACGCCGAATCCTAGCACCAGTACGAAAAGCAGGTCCAGAACAATGTTGAACACATTCATAAATACTTGCAAAAAGAGGGCCAGACGGACCCGGGCAATGCCAATGAGCCAGCCTAAAATCACATAATTCATCAGGGCAAAAGGAGCTCCCCAAATGCGGATCTCAAAGTAACGCAAGGCCTGGGCTTCAACGGCCTGCCCCGGATTGATCAACCACATGGCCACCCATTTGACGGGCGACTGCAGCACAATAAACAGCATCCCGCACAAAACGGCGATGCCCAATGGACGCAGAAAGGTCATCAACAATTCAGCCTTATCATTGGCCCCGTGTGCTTGGGCGGTAAAACCTGATGTACTGACACGCAAAAAACCGAGCAGCCAGTATAAGGTATTAAAAATAAGCGTCCCAACGGCCACGCCCCCGATATAAACCGGGTCAGGCAAATGACCCACAACGGCCGTGTCTACAGCTCCCAATAAAGGGGTGGACAAGGCGCCCAGGATCAGGGGCAAGGCCAGGAGCAGAAATTGGCGATGCGTGACCGTTTGGTTCTTCACGGTGTCTACAGGAGATGTTGCTGTTTTCATCTTTCATCCTCCCTCAAATTGGGTTGTTGATTGACGTTTAAGAACTGGCTGCCAGTAATTGACGGGTATAAGGATGCCGCTCGGATTTGAACAGAGCACCAGCCGCACATTGGTCCACGATCCGGCCTGCTTTCATGACAATCACGCGATCACACATAAAGCGCACAGCAGCTAAATCATGGGAAATAAAGACATAGGCCATTCCCAGTTCTTCTTGCAGTGATTTAAGCAAGTTTAACACCTGGGCTTGGACGGAGACATCCAGGCTGGCCGTGGGTTCATCACAAACAACGATTTTGGGATTAATACTGATGCCCCGGGCGATAGCGACACGTTGCTTTTGGCCCCCGCTTAATTGGTGGGGGTAACGGTCAAGGATGTCTTCGCCCAGACCGACCATGTGAAGCAGGGCCGCAGCCAGTTTACGGCGGTCATGACTCACTGGCTTTAAGAAAGAAGGAACCGCATGGGGAAAGTTATCCAAAGGTTCAAGCACAGAAGTCATCACGGTCAAACTGGGATTGAGGGAAGCATGGGGATCTTGGAATACAGCCTGGATATGCTGCCGCTTAAGTCTGAGCGCTTCCCGCCGCATAGTATAAAGGGGAACCCCTTCCAAGAAAACCTCCCCCCGGTCAGGACGTTCAAGCGCCAGGAGCAACCGGGCTAACGTGCTTTTGCCGCTGCCGCTTTCACCAACAATTCCCAGGCAGTGGCCCGCTTCTAATTGAAAGGAAATGTCATCAACGGCGGTGACTCCGGATGGATAGGTTTTGGTCAAATGTTTGACGTTTAACACCATCATCAGCCCAGTCCTTTCTCTTGCTTCGTGCTTTTTTCCAGGGGCACATCAAAAAGGTGGCAGGATGCTTCGTGGTGATCATGTATAAGTGTTCGCACAGGAGGGGTCGTGTGACATTGATCGATGGCATAGGGGCAGCGCAGGGCAAATGGGCACCCTTGATCAGCCACAAGCCCTGGTTCACCTGGAATAGTGACCAGACGCTTGGGAGGGGATGACAAGGAAGGCTTGCTTTGCAGAAGCAGCTGCGTATACGGGTGCTGTGGATTGTGCTGAATGCAATCCTTATCTCCTTGTTCCACCAGCATGCCACCATACATGATTCCAATGCGGTCGGCCCACTTCAGCACGTCGTTTAAGTTATGGCTAATTAAAAGGACAGCGCATTGGGTCTCCTGCTTGAGCTTCTGCAATAAGGCCAGCACATGCTGGGCGCTGAGGACATCCAAGGCGGTGCTCGGTTCATCAGCGATTAATAAGGAAGGACGTAACATGAGTGCTGTGGCCAGTGCTGCCCGCTGGAGTTGCCCTCCGCTCAACTGAAATGGATAGCTGGCAAATGCCCGCTCGGCAGGGAGGCCCACCCGTTTCAGAGCAGAGAGAGCCAGTTCCTTGGCTATCTTCCGTTTAACATGGAGGTGGGTTTGAATGGTTTCGACCATTTGTTTGCCAATGGTTAAGAAAGGCGTAAAGCTGCTGCGGTAATCCTGGAAAACAAAGGCGATTTCTTTATGACGCAAACGACGGTGTTCCTTCTCTGTTAGTTGAAGAAGATCAGTCTCCTTAAACAAAAGCCGCTCCCCGCCAACAGACATGGAAGGGGGCAATAGCCCAATCACTGAGAGGGCAGTAATACTTTTGCCACTGCCGCTTTCACCAACCAAGGCAAACGTTTCACCGGCCCGAATGTCTAATGTAAGGTGGTGAACTAACGTTTGGGGGAGGTGATGCTTATGGTGAAACACGATGCTGACGTTTTGCAACTTAAGCACAGACTGTTCAATCCGCTGCTTTTCGGGTGGTCCCAAGTTTAATTGTTGTGTCGGCACTCCAGTCATCTCCTTCAAGTCACTGGTCATACTCAGATGCGTTTAACATCCAATATATCTCTCAGTCCATCACCAATCAAATTGAAACTTAAAACAACCAGTAAAATAGCCAGTCCCGGGTAGATCATCAGGGAGGGCATGGTTTGGAAGTAGGCCCGGCCGTCATTCAACATGGCTCCCCATTCTGGAAGAGGAGGTTGCGCTCCCAGGCCAATATAAGAGAGTGAAGAGATAAGCAAGATCATTTTGCCCATATCTAATGTCGCCATAACCAACACGGGGGAGAGGACACGCGGCCACAAATGCTTGTATAAAATTGTCCGCTCTCTTGAGCCGCTGACCCGTGCAGCCAGAATGTACTCCTTCTCTTTTTCGGCGAGGACAATACCTCTCACCAGGCGGGCATAGCTCATCCATTTGACCATAATCATAGCGGCCATCAGGTTAAACAGGCTGGGGCCCAAAAAGCCGGCAATAGCAATGGCCACAATGAAGTCGGGAAAGGCGATAAATGAATCAACCACTCTCATTAAGACGTTATCCACCCAGCCCCCCCTGTATCCTGACCACAGCCCCAATGGAACGCCAATCAATAGAACGGTTAATAAAGCTAGAAAAGAAACACCCAGGGTTATTTTGCCCCCCTCAATCAAACGTGAAAAAATACAACGTCCTAAATGATCCGTCCCCAAGGGATAGGTTGGGCTTGGACCCTGAAGCCGTTCAGCCATATTCACCTCTGTTGGATCATTTGGTACCAGGAAAGGGCCGGCAACTATGAGCAAAACAAGAACGAGCAGCACCACAAGACCAGTTAAACAAAGCGGTTCGCGAAACACGTAGCTGGCAGTTTCCATGACACGAATCATTGCTTTTCATCCTTTCCAAAACGGATGCGGGGGTCCAGCCAGCGGTAAGACAGATCAATCACCAGATTGGCCATGACCACAAACAAGCCTGTAAACAAAATATAGCCTTGAATAATAGGATAGTCCCGTTTAAACACGGCATCGACCACCAGCTTGCCCAAACCAGGCCAGGAAAACAAGGTTTCCACCACCACAGCCCCTCCCAGCAAGTGGCCCAAGCTCATTCCCAGCATGGTGATCACCGGCAGCAACCCGGCGCGCATGGCGTGGCCCATCAAAATCTGCCACTCTGGTAACCCTCTGGAGCGGGCGGCACGGATGTAATCTTGGGAAAAGCTTTCCAACAGGCCTGCGCGGAGCAGGCGGGCATAGACTGCCGCCATGCCCAAGCCCAAGGTCACTGAAGGTAAAATTATATGTTTGAAGCTGCCTTCACCCATGGAAGGCAGCAGTTTGAGTTGGTAAGCAAATATATAAACCAATAACAGCCCCAGCCAAAATTGGGGCAGGGATGCGCCGATAAAGGCCAGCATCCGGCTGACATGGTCAAGCAGACGGTGATGAAACACGGCAGCCAGTGTTCCCAGGGGCAGGGCAATCACGATCATGACCAAGAGGCCTCCCAGCGCCAGGTAAACCGTTGGCAGGAGCCGGTCCAGCAGTTCATCCAGAACCGGACGTCCCGAAACGTACGAGACGCCCAGATCCAGCTGTATAACCCGCCACAGCCAGTGGCTGTATTGCACTGCCCAAGGCTGATCCAGACCGAGTTCCTTCCGCACAGCCTCTTCATCGGATTTAGTCACTAAGACCTCGTCAGCTCTTAGGATAGATCTTACCGGGTCTCCTGGGGCTAATTTCATTAACATAAACGTAAACAGAGAAAGCATGAACAGGACTGTGGCCAGTTGGCCTAACCGGGACAAGATCAACCGCTGCATGTTATCTCACATCCAGCTGGTGGGTGAGCATGTAATATTCCTCAGCCCCCGGTGACCAATTCAGCACCCGGTTATTAATCCCAACCACAATATGGGGGTAAATGATAAAGGCATGTAAGGTTTTATCCTGAATGATTTGCACAGCTTCCTGTGTCAAACGGTGCCGTTGTTCGGGATCACTCGTTTGGTTAAGCTGAGCAATGATCTCGCTTAAGGCAGTATCCTCAATGCCTCCTGCATTAAGGGCACCTTCTGCTGTATAGGCCACATTGAGGAAGTATCCCCCGTCACCTCTGGGAGCGGTCAAGCTGCTGTAAGTGGCCAAGTCCCAATCATGGTGTTCATGCAGATAGGTGTCGATGTTGTCCACGGACTGAATGTTAATGGTCATGCCAATTTTGGCAGCCTCGGCTTGAAGGAGTTGGGCGATCAGCGGTAACTCAGGTCTACTTTGATAAGTTAACAGGTTTAATGACAAGGGCTTTCCCTCTTTGACCAGTTGGCCCGTATCATCTAACTCCCATCCTGCTGCTTCTAGCAGTGCTCGGGCCTGTTCGGGGTCGAAAGCAGGGGCAGTTTCCCCGGCACTAAAGGGGAAATCAGGATGGAAGGGACCATTGGCCGGGGTGGCATGCCCTTGCATCACTTGATGACTAATCGTGCCCCGGTCAATCAATAGATCGATGGCCTGACGCACTTTTTCATTTTGCATGTGAGGCTGTTCATGATTAAAGATTAAGAAATGGGCTCTCAAGCTGGAAACAGATTGAACAGTTAATTCTTCCTGTTGCTCAATAACCTCTAAACTTTCTACCGGAAGGTGATAAACGATATCAGCCTCATGGGACTGTAACGCCAGTGCTCTGACATTGGCATCCGAATTAATTACAAACTTGGCTTTCTCAAGCGGGGAAGGGCCAGCCCAATACTCATCAAACCGTACCAACCCGATTTCCACATCAGGAGCAAAGGATTCGACCTTAAAAGGACCAGTGCCGACGGGAGCACGATCCAAGTCAGTGGTGTCCACCTTAACAATAGAAGTGTTAGGGTTCACCAGTTCTGAGGGCAAAGCCGGATAAGGCTCGGTTGTCTTAATCATCAGTTTCTGTCCGTCCGCCTCCAAGGAATCGATTTTGAGCGTGGTTTGTAGAGACGGATTGACCTCCAACCCCCGCTCTAAAGAAGCTTTGACCTCCTCAGCTGTTAACGGCGTTCCATCGTGAAAGGTCACCCCCTCCCGGATGGTGAAAACCCAGGTGAGTTCGTCCTGTTGGGCCCACTCTGTTGCCAGCCAAGGTTCCAGTTCCAGCTTTTCGTTTAGCCGCACAAGGGTTTCAGTGATCCCCGCCCGCAACGTGACCCATTCTTGATGGGGATCCAAGCTGCTGGAAGGAAAGCTGTACATAATGGTTACGGTTTTTTCCCTTTCACTTTGTGCACTGGTTTCAGTTTCACTCGATGAGTGCGTTTCTGATGAACTGCAGGCAGCCAGTAACAATAAGAGAGCAAGTGAGATTGCCAAAAAGTTAAGAATACTTCTGGAGCTTACAGTCATTATGTATCACTCCCAACATTAATAATAATAATTACGATTTATATTCCCGACTATTACTATGGGCCAAAGGAAAATATTTGTCAACAACTTATGCCTGCTGATCAATGGATGCACCATCACCTGGTTGATTGTGCTGGCTGTATTTCCCGTGGTGGGCATTCTGTTCTACTTTTTATTTGGCCGCAATTTCCGACGCAGGCGTATGTTCAAGGAAAAAGCAAAAGCCGATGCGGATGAAATTATGCATCTTAAGCGGTTTACCCCCCATTCTCTTCTGGCTTTGGAGGGGGTGCCGGCTCATCAGTATCGTTTTTTCCAACTTGCTCACCGGATTAGCAATGCGCCCATCTCTTTTCAAAGTAAAACTGAGGTGCTGACGGATGGAGAGGAGACGTTCCAGTCGCTGCTGGCTGCTCTGCGCCAGGCCAAACATCATATTCATTTAGAATACTATATCGTCCGGGATGATGATCTGGGACAGCGGGTGAAGCACATCTTGATTAAGAAAGCAAAAGAAGGGGTGGAAGTCCGTTTTTTGTATGACAGTGTGGGGTGTTGGAAGCTTTCCCAGCGGTACATTGATGAGTTAAAACAGGCCGGGTGAAGATGGAGCCGTTTTTTCCGGTCACTTTTCCACTGCTCAATCATCGCCTCAACTTTCGCAATCACCGTAAAATCGTCGTGGTGGACGGTGAAGTGGGCTTTGTGGGAGGGTTGAATATCGGGGATGAATATTTGGGCAAGGATCCCTTTTTCGGCCACTGGCGGGACACTCATCTGAAAGTGGAAGGGGAAGCGGTTCGCTCACTGCAAATGATTTTCTTGCTGGACTGGTTTTACATGACCGGTGAAAAATTGCTGTATCCCCCCTATTTGTCCCCCCATTTGATTGACCACGACCGCCAGCAGGAAGGGGGCGTCCAAATTATCGCCAGTGGTCCTGACCACGAATGGGAAGTGATTAAGAAGCTTTATTTCGCCATGATCACCTCGGCCAAGGAAAAAGTGTATATTTCATCCCCTTATTTTATCCCGGATGAAGATATTTTGAGTGCGCTGAAAGTGGCTGCCTTAAGCGGCGTGCAGGTGAAACTGATCCTACCCAGCAAGCCGGATCATAAGATTGTGTTTTGGGCGACCCGCTCCTATTTCACCGAATTATTGGAGGCAGGAGTGGAAATCTATCTCTATCAAAAAGGATTTATGCACAGCAAGGTCGTCATTGTAGACGAAGAACTGGCCTCAATTGGCTCGGCCAATATGGATATGCGCAGTTTTCACCTTAATTTTGAGGTCAATGCTTTTTTGTACCGTAATCACAGTGTGAAACGGCTGGTGGAAGACTTTAGGCAGGATATCTCCGATTCGCAACAGGTGATGTTGAACCGCTACCGGCAGCGCAAATTTCATCACCGTCTCTATGAATCGGTGGCTAGATTGTTTTCCCCCTTGTTGTGATCGTTAGCGGTTAAATTTTTTAACTATTAAAAGGTGACAACAATGTCAACTCTGGTTATGATCGCTTTCTTCATATTTTCTTCACAATTTTTGTTTATGATAGATGTTGCAAAACAATAGCTGACTTAACAAGAAAGGAAGAGGGGCCAGATGAATACATTCTTGAAGGCAACACTCATAACAATAGGGTTAATCATAGTGCTTGTTGGTTGCAGTGTACCTATTGCAGATGATGCTAAACAGGTCAGCCATGATCCTGAAGAGAAGACCCATGAAGACTCGATCAAGGAAGAAGATGGAAAAGTTGTGATTAATTTAAAAGCGACAGAAACCCAGTGGATGTTTAACGATGAGCTGATGGAAGACATTTGGTCTTACAACGGTTCTCTGCCAGGAAAAGAAATTCGTGTCCGTGAAGGAGACCATGTGGTTGTCCGCTTTAATAATGAACTTGATGTGCCGACAGCTGTCCATTTCCATGGAGTTCCTGTTCCCAATGAGATGGATGGCGTGCCGGGCATCACTCAAAATGCGGTGATGCCAGGAGAGGAGTTCGTCTATGAATTTGTGGCCGATGCTCCAGGGACTTACTGGTATCATTCCCACCAGGACGGAGCTAATCAGGTGGAAAAAGGATTGTATGGTGCCTTTATTGTGGAGCCTAAGGACCAACCAGATTACGATCTTGATCAGGTGATCATGATTGATGATTGGTCTTCCGTGGGCATGGTGCACGTAGAGATGGAACATGGTGAAATGGAACACGGTGATCACGGCAACATGGATCACAATGGCATGCATCATGGGGAAGACAATGGAGAGGGTCACATGGGTCATGGTAAGAGGGACCACGGCATGCATCAAGATGAGATGTCCCATGATGAGATGATGAAAATGATGTACGATACCTTACTCATTAATGGTAAAGCTGGTCAAGCCATTGAACCGATTAAGGTACAGGAAGGGGACATGGTTAAGTTGCGGTTTGTCAATACAGGCCTTTTCACGCAAGTGATTACCATTCCGGGCCATGAGTTTAAGGTGACCCATTATGACGGGCAGGAAGTGAATCAACCAGAATGGATCTCTGGCCAGGCTATCCGCATTGCTCCGGCTGAACGCTTTGATATCGAATTAAGCATGAACCAGCCGGGTGCATGGGACATCCGAGTCTATGCCGAACGGAACCCGGACCAGTTGCAGGTCATTATTCCTCTCATCTATGACGGCTATGAGAGCGAAACTGTTGTGGCCGCTGATGACTTTGAAACATTCTTTGACTTGACCGCCTACGGTGCTCCGCTGGAGATTGAACTTGGTGACGTGACCAAGGAGTACAACATGATTCTGGGTTCAGATGATGGCGGAGAAACTTTCACCATCAACGGCAAACAGATGAATACTGAGGAAGTGGATGGCCACGAGGTGTATGACGTTCAACAGGGCGATGTGGTTAAAATGACCATTGTAAACAAAACAGACGTGGACCATCCCATGCACCTGCACGGCCACTTTTTCTATGTCACTTCCCGCAATGGGGAACTGGTATCAGGTTCACCTGTTAAAAAAGAAACGTTAAATGTACGTCCCAATGAGACCTATGAGATTGTCTTCGTGGCTGACAATCCGGGCAATTGGATGTTCCATTGTCATGAACTGCACCACGCCAGCGCTGGCATGGTGGCCAAAGTTCAGTATACAGACTACGAATCCAATTTCACACCAGACCCTCATATTCCCAACAAACCGGAGTAGGGTTTGGGGCAAATAAGACACGGAAACAAAAAGAATGGAAGGCTCCTTCAGGCAGGGAGCCGTGCTTGACGTATATAATCTTAGTTGTAGGAGCGGCTTATGGAAGGATATATTCTCGTCTACTTTGAGAAATATGAACAGGTTGCCTTTGTGATCAGCATCCTGCTCAATGTGATCATTGCTGTGCTGGGGGTGATCCCCAGTTTCTTTTTAACAGCGGCGAACTTAGTCTTCTTTGGATTCTGGAAAGGGACACTCATTTCCTTTATTGGAGAGTCAGCCGGGGCAATGGTGGCCTTCTATCTATACCGCAAAGGGTTTCGGAAGATGTCGCAGAAACATGTACAAAAGTATCCCAGAGTGAGACGTTTGCTTAACAGCCGAGGCAAGGAAGCATTTTTTCTGGTCTTTTCCTTGCGTCTCTTGCCGTTTGTTCCTTCCAGTTTGGTCACCTTTGCAGCCGCCATTGGAAACATCTCATTTTTGCTGTTTGCCATGGCCAGTACGATTGGTAAAATACCAGCCCTGTTAATCGAAGCCTATTCGGTGTACCAGGTGACACAATTTGAATGGCAAGGAAAAATCATTTTGTCCCTGGCCGCGGTATACATGTTGTACTCGATCTGGCGCAGAACTTTCCAAAAGTAAGAAAATCAAGCCAGCTCGTCTCCAAGGGGTACAGCTTCTAGAGGATGAGCAAAATGTGAGTCACAACAACCACGATTTTGATATTTAAAATAAATGAAGGGAGATTAGTCATAGATGTACAAGAAGGTCAGACTATTCATTACACTTTCATTACTGGTTATATTAACAGCATGTGCTCAAAACGACAAGGATTCCGTGGATGTAGGGGAGAGCGTAGACTCCTTTATGCATGTACACGGGCTATCCTATGATCCACAAGAGCCTTATGATCTCTATCTAAGTACACATCATGGTCTGATTCGAATCGATGATGAGGGACAATGGAACTGGACGAGCTCAGCTGAACATCGACACGATTTAATGTCCTTTACATTTCGGGATGAAGAGACGATGATTTCAAGCGGTCATCCCGCTAAGGCTTCTGACTTTCAAGATCCCTTAGGTGTCATTATCAGTAAAGATCGGGGCAAAACATGGGAACCCATTGCCTTACATGGGGAAGTTGATTTTCATGTCATGGAAGTGAATGCCAGTGACCCCGATGTGATCTATGGGATTGATGCACATGGATCGGGCTTGTACCGGTCAACGGATGGCGGGTTTAATTGGGAAGTTCTAGAAACTAAAGGTTTACCAGAGGATTTTGCCACAGTTTTTGCCTTGGTTTCCGACCCTGGTAACCCAGAGTCTGTTTTGGCAGGCACTCAGCGGGGCATTTTCAAGTCAGAGGATGGCGGAAAAACATGGGAACTTAAAAGTAACGAACAAACCTTTGTCAGCGGAAAAGGAGTATCCCAACAATCTGGTATGATTATTGTCTATTTATACGGACAATCTCCAGGGCTGATGATCAGTCATGATTTCGGAGAAACATGGGATTCATTAAATCTGGTGTTAGAAGGCAATGATGCAGTGACGCATATTGCAGTGCATCCAAGTGAAGAAGGGGTCTATACGGTAGGAACCGGAGAAGAGCATCTGTTTCAAACGGCAGATGGCGGAGAGAACTGGATTCAAATTGCTGAAAACGGGAAACCATTACGTTAAAACATGATTTCTTCATATCTTCATCACAGTTTTATCAAATCTTTTGGGTATATTTTTACTGAAACAAGAAAGGAGGAGACGCAAATGCAAAACAAAAAACTGATGTTGGTCATGTCATTTGCTCTAGCAGCCGTATTGGTGGTAGGAGGGACGGTTTTTGCTTCACCATCTGAAGGAACCGGTGGCATGGGTATGATGAGCGGGATGATGAACGAAAATGGAAACGGCATGATGAACATGATGAATGGACATGGGATGTCCAGCATGATGGAGCGCATGATGGGAGAAGGAATGAAGGAAATGATGGAAGCCATGAACTCTCCTGAAGGACAAAAAATGATGGAGACTTGCCTCAACTTCATGTCATCTAATTCCCAAAAAGAAAACACACAAGAATAAGATTCCACGTACAGGAAAAGGGAGACCAACAAAAAGTGGTCTTCCTTTTTCATGGTAATGGTAAGTATAAGGGATGCTTCTTGAACCATTTTTTTAAAAAAGAAGAAACATAACCATTGACCCCGTACCTTACTACAGATGGTATGCTAAAGTCGGAGGTGAACAGATGAGCTTAACGATCGGTCAAGTGGCCAAACGATCAAACGTCAATCTAGAGACGGTTCGTTATTATGAAAGACTAGGATTAATTAAGGAGCCACCGCGGACAGAAGCGGGATACCGCATGTTTCCGGCAGACGTGGTAGACAAGATCAAGTTTATAAAAAGAGCTCAGGAACTGGGTTTTACATTATCTGAAATTAAAAAACTGATTCGTATCGCTGAAAATGAAGAGCACTTTACCGCTCATGAAGTCCATCAATTTGCCAAGCAGAAACTTGATGACCTTGAGGCAAAGATTCGGGACCTTGAAAAAATGAAATCTGTTTTACAGGATTTGTCAGAACGGTGTTCTGGAAAAGGACCCATTTGTGATTGTCCAATTATCCAGAGTTTATCTCAGGAAGGAGAGAGTTAAAATGAGCAAAAGGCGTATAGAAGTGTTTACAGCAGGCTGTTATCTCTGCGATAGTGTGGTAAAAGAGATCAAAGCATTGGCTTGTTCCAACTGTGAAGTGATTGTTTACGATTTAAACAATAAATGTAACTCTAACGAGTGTGAAAATAAAGTAAAGCAGTACGGCATTCAATCGATTCCGGCTGTGGCCATTAACGGTAAGTTAGTGGATTGCTGTCAAGGTAAGGGCGTAGATATAGAAAAGTTAAAAGCAGCGGGACTTGGTCAATAATTATACCTGAAAACAAGAGAGTAGGAGGCTGGCTGTCAGTCTCCTGTTTTTATTAACAACGTAGAAAATTTAAAAAGGTGATTCAACCTTTCACTAGAACATTATGATTAAAACTGATGTCTATATCAAGCTTTTTTGAAAAAGGGGAGTGTACCGTGGATACATTACTCGAATATTTATCCTATGTGTTAATATTAGTGCTGGTGTTTATGATGTTTTCTTGCTTAAGAGGCATTGGAAAAAGCGGAGGCAGTGGCTGAGGTATGCATGGTGGTGGGAAAGATTCCTGCCATACCAACCAGAAGAAATCGTCTTCGGTAACATTCACTGAATCCATTATTGTTACTCTTAATTGCAATTAAAGCGGTTTGTTTAGTTATTTGTTGGAAGGGAATATCTATGGTGAGCAAGAAAAGTAGACAGGGAAATAATAAATCAGAAAAGGATCCAATTATTACTTCCGATCAAAGTTACCAAGAAGAGTTGCAATCTCTCCAGAAAAGAATGAATGAACTGATGGAGCAAAATGAAAAATTAAGAAAAGAAATGCAAACGATAAAAGATTCGAATCACAGATAAGTTAGCTATCGGTACAAACTTTCAATTCGGAGGTGAAACATCATGGGAAAGTGGTTTTCTAAGCTTTATGATCTGGTAATGGAACCTTTAGAAAGACTCAAGTTTCGATACATTCGAGAAACGCTTATTCATAAAGCAAAAGGAAATGTGTTAGAAATCGGTTCCGGTACAGGATTGAACTTTCCGTATTACACGCAAGCAGTAAAAGTCACCGCCATTGAACCTGATCCTACCATGAGGAAGAAGTCTTTAAAACGCGCAGAACATGCCCAAGTCCCCATTGACGTCATTTTAGCTGATGCACAAGCACTCCCTTTCCCGGAACATACTTTTGATACAGTTGTAGGTACCTTAGTGCTTTGTACAATACCCAATCCTGAAAAAGCTTTGAATGAAATCCGGAGAGTTTGTAAGCCGGGTGGCCATGTTCTCTTTTTCGAACATGTCCGGGCCGAACACTCGCTATTAGGTCGTTTGCAGGATTGGATGACCCCCGTATGGAAACGAGTTTGTAACGGTTGCCATTTAAATCGCGAGACGCTCGAAACCGTAAAAAAAGCAGGTTTTACAATTGTTCATGTTGAAAAGCACAACAATGGGATCTTGCTCATGATTGAAGCTTTGAATGAAAATAGATGATTGAAAACATGCTAAGTTAAATCATGAATGGTCTTCCTATACTTGTAGCTTCCATGATTTGGATAGAAATTCCATAATGTTAATATAGTCTTCATAGTTTTATCACATTTAATGTTTATAGTAGATAACAAAGTCATTTGAGAAACGAGACGACAAGTTCAAAGGAGCAGTACACTATGGATTGGTATATTCAGTTTGTGCAATGGTTATCTTTTATCAGTGAGCCCTTAAGTAATCTTTATCATTCTCAACAAACTCCGATTCTTGGAGCCTTATTGTTAGGGATATTAGGTGCTGTAGCCCCTTGCCAGATTTCAGCTAACATGGGGGCCATCTCGTATACGACAAACCGAATGGCACAAGGTAAGAAATGGCTCACCGAAATCGTGAGTTTTTTTGCAGGGAAAACTTTCGTGTATTTTTTATTAGGATTATTGGTTCTGTGGATGGGCAAAGAGCTCGAAGCTTTGACCATTCCGGTTTTTCAGGCTACTCGAAAAATAATTGGTCCATTGTTTTTGATCACGGGTCTTTATTTTGTTGGTTGGATTAAAATCAGGGGACTATTTACGGAAAGATTACTTAAATATCGAGGCCTAACCGAGAAGTTTTCCGGCAATAAGCGGGCTTTCTCTTTGGGAGTTTTATTGTCTCTCGCCTTTTGCCCCACTATGTTTTTAATCTTTTTTGGTTTATTGATGCCTTTGGTGTTAGGGATCACGGGATATGGATTTATACTACCATTATTGTTTTCTATTGGTACGTTTATCCCCGTGTTGCTTTTCTTCGTGCTGGCTTTTAGCTTTGGAGTGGATCGTGCCTTTATGAAGAAATCAAAAAAAGTGGCACGCATCATTCAGGTCATGACTGGTATCATTTTCATTGTGCTTGGTATTCATGACATTATTTTGTACTGGACGCTATCTTAAATCGGTTGTGAAGCAGGAAGAAACCAATGAGGTGTCATTTCTTGCATATCACAAATAAGTCAGTAGAGAATGACAAGATGCAGTCATCATTGCCTCCACGTATTAGATTCACTGTGGACATAGTCGGGGTATCTGATCATATCTATAATATAGATATTGAAAGAATAGGTGGTATGAAAGATGTATGATCATATACCCTTGGTTAGTATGTATATCATCGCCGTTTTGTGGGTCATCTGTTTTGCTTTTGTGTTTCATCGTCACATTACAGGAATGGCCGGTATGGTGGCTGCCATGGGGATTGGCATGACCAGCGGGCTAGGTATAGGCATGGTTTTAGGTATTGCCCAAGGGGACTATTTTTTACAAGCAATCATCATGGGCATGTTGGTCGGGATGATCTTTGGTCTTTTGGCAGGAAGTCCTTTTGGTTTGGTGGCCATAGTGGATGGGATTTCATCTGGGATTATGGGTGGGATGATGGGAGCCATGACTGGCGCCATGATCCCTCCTGAACATGGCCTGTCTATGATTAAAATTATTTTTGTGTTGTCAATGGGAATGTATTTTATTATTTATTTGCTGCTTCACCAGGAAGCAGATCTTCATGAGCGTAGATCAAAGCAAACGGGATGGGTCAAAATCATGTTGTCCAAACCTTCTCTGCTCTTTATTATTGTTTGCTTCTTTCTTATTCAGATCTACAAAATGGAGGGAACAGAAGTTAAGAAAGGATTAGATGATGCACCACATCCATCGCACGGTATGGTGGTGGAAGAAGGCCCATGATCATCACATTTTTATCACATTTTAGATTTAAAATAAGAAATATAAAACAGGGTTTAAAAAATGAGGGATTGAAGTGAACAAGTTTCATATTCTTATTGTTGACGATGAATGGAACATGAGAAACCTGTTGCGCATTCATTTGACTAAAGCAGGATTTCAAGTGAGTGAAGCCAAAAATGGACAGGAAGCATTAGAACTGATAGAACAACAAAATGTGGACTTGATTATTCTTGATTTAATGATGCCGGATATGGATGGTTTGGATGTATGTGCAAAGATTCGCCAAACAAAGCAGACACCTATCCTCATGTTGACGGCTCGAACAGACACAAAGGATAAGGTTGATGGGCTTAATGTCGGAGCGGATGACTACTTGACCAAGCCGTTTGAAGCGGAGGAGCTCGTTGCCCGGGTTCATGCTTTGCTTAGAAGGGCTTACAGGGGCGAAGCACAGTTAAATAAAGGGATATTAACGTTTCGTAAGTTAAAAATCGATCCGGCAGGAAGAAAAGTGATCGTTGCCGGACAACCTGTTCATTTTACGCCAAAAGAGTTTAGCCTGTTATTATTACTGGCCAGTCATCCTGAACGCGTATTTACCCGGGAACATTTGCTGTACCACATTTGGGGAGAAGATTATATTGGGGATGAACGAACGGTTGATACCCATATTAAAAGTATACGGGCTAAGTTTCGTCAAGCGGGCCTGTCCTATAATCCCATCCAGACAGTATGGGGAGTAGGCTACAAGTTTAAGGGACGTGAAGGGCAGACATGAACCTCAATCGGATTGATATTAAATTAGGTGTTGCTATGATGCTTTTCTTTCTCGTCCTTTTACTTCCCTTGGGATTTGTTATCAACCAGATTTTTTCTGGTTTTTATTATACCAAAGTCCAAGAGGAAACCAGCCGACTTTCAGCGCAATATGCCCAACTGCTTGCCAATAATCGTAACGAGATGATGATACCGATGATTGAAATGATGGCCCAATTTTCTCAAGCAAGAGTATTTATTATCAATCCTGAAGGACAAGTCAGCGCTGTTGCCAATGTCCCGGGTCTTAATAAGGGCGATTCAATCATGATGGAAAAATTAGATGCTCTTGCCCTTGGACAAACCATCCAAACAACCTATACAGATCCGGAGGGTACACCGTATTATATGACCGGTACCCCGATCATGGATCAACAGTCATTCTATGGAGGGGTTTTTGTCTTATCATCCATAGAAGGGATTTACCAGTCCCTTCGTGGGGTTCGGAATTTGTTAGTCCTTGCAGGTTTTGGTGCTTTTTTTATTGCTTTAGGGTTTACAATGGTGTTATCCAGGTCTTTGTCCCGACCGTTGCTTCAAATGGAAACGGCAGCACGCAAAATTGCCAAAGGGAAATTGGAGACCCGGGTGGAAGTTGGTACAACAGATGAAATAGGTTCACTAGCGATGGCGATTAACGATTTAGCCAGGGATTTAAAACGCTACAGAGATACGAGGAGAGAATTCTTGGCCAATATTTCCCATGAATTGCGGACACCTCTCACCTATTTGGAAGGGTACGCCAAAGTATTAAAAGAAGGGTTGTATCAATCTGCAGAGGCAAGGGATAAATACTTGGATATTATCCACAAAGAGACCAAACGGTTGAACCAATTGATTAATGACTTATCTGAACTGGCTAAAATGGAGGAAGGAAGAATCAGTTTAAATTTCCAATGGGTGGACATTGCGGAAGTGTTGGAAAGTGTCTTATCCAAAACCTCATTAAAAGCCAAAGAGAAAGGATTGCTTATTCAGGTTGATATTGAGGACGATCTTCCCTTATTATATGGTGACGGCTTACGACTGGAACAAATCTTTTTAAACTTAGTGGAGAATGCCATTCGTTATACAGATGCAGGAACTGTGTCTGTTCAAGCCAAGCTTGTTGGTCAGAAAATCATCAGAACGATTGTTGAAGATACAGGCAGAGGGATACCAGAAGAGGAGCTGCCTTATATATTTGAACGGTTTTACCGCGTAGAAAAATCCCGGTCACGTCAGCATGGCGGTTCAGGTCTGGGATTAGCGATTGTAAAGAAGCTGGTCGAATTGCATGGTGGAGTTATTATGGTTTCAAGTCAGCCCGGAAAAGGGACCCGTTTTGAGGTTGATTTTCCAGTGTCGGCAAAAAAGCAAGACAGGAATGAGGGGCAGAAATGAGAGGGTTAGAGTGGATTATCGCCGTTGTATTGGTTTTTATCGGTTTACATTGCTTAACCGTGTCAGCCGTATGGATGTTTAATCCCGAGTCAATAAGACAGTACTTTATAACCCTCTTTCGTATTTGTCTTTGGACCGGGATTCCGGTTATTATTGCAGTGATCATATGCTTATTTATAAAAAAGTACAACACGAGCAAATAAAAAATAAATTGCAATGACAGACAAACAGAAGGCCCCGATCACCTTCAAACCTTTGTCAATAGGGAAGAAGCTGAGGAGCCTTATTTTACTCATAACAGGATTTAGGAGCGGAATTTGCGGATGATAATGGGCAATACAATCATCCCGGCAAGAGCTAGCGGCAGTGCATACCACATGTTAAAGCTTGCTTGTTGTGAACCGCTTTTCTCATCTGAATCGTAAACGATTACTTTTCCTTTCATGTAGGGATGGGGAATACAAATATATTCATATTCGCCTACTTCTGTGAAGGTATAGCTAAACTTCTCGCCATGTCCCAACAACGGTGAGGCAAACATTTCAGGTCCTGAGGTGGCCGCTACATCATGGATACCCGCAAACTCGCCCTCAGCATAGGTAAAGATATCTTCATTGATCCATTCAACCTCTGTTCCTACAGGCACTTTCAACACCTTGGGGTAGAAGGAATTGCCGATAATTTCTACCGTAGCCTTTTGCTGCTCTGGTGTGATAATAAATGGTTCATCGATATCGGTAGGTTCATAAGGTGAGATAATGCGCTCTGCCAATTCACGGAACTCGGCCAACTCCTCTTCTGTATAGGTCGGTCCGTCAGCCAGGATGACGCTGACCACTTCTTCATGATCGTAACTGGCTGAAAATGCACCGATCGCTCCTCTGGTAGCACTTCCAAAAGCATGGGTGACTAAGAGATAGTTGCCCTCATCTTCAGGGATTCTAAAGTCTATCACCCAGGAATCAGATGGTCCTGCCAGTACTGTCTGGCCGCCAACAAATACATTATCGGGATGGCCTTGCCAATAGACATGATCCCAGACTACGCCAACGATGTGCAATGTAGATATGATGTTAGGTCCAACGTTAAGAAAATAAATGCGTACATTATCACCGGGGCGCACTTTGATCGGGTCTTCAACATAACGAAACAGCTGGCCGTTAAACAGCACATACAGAGGATCTCCCATAATAGCATCCTTACCTGTTTTGTACATTTCGTGTTGGATCAGATACAGCTCTACATCCGGTTTTTCGCCCCTTTTTTCCAGTTCATATCCATCATCTGGCAGTACCACCAGCATCCCATACTGTCCAAACAAGGTATGCATGGGGATAGCATGACCACCCGGGGCACAATGATACATATAGACACCAGGATAAGTAACCTTGAACTTGATGCTCTTTGTTTCCCCGGCTCCAATCTGGCCTACATATTTAGACGTTTGAGTGTAAGCGGCATGGATGGACATGCCGTGGGGAATCTTGCCGGTGTTGACCACTTCAATCTCAACAATGTCGTTTTGCTTAACGATCAAGGTAGGTCCGGGAATTTTATCGTCGATAGTAAAACCGCTGTACAGTACGCCTTTACCTAGATAAACGTCCCCTTCTTTTAACGTCAGCGTAAACTTTTTGTCCGGCTCCACATCTTGCGGAACATAACTGGTGGGAGGAAGGCCGTCACAACCTGTACACCCATTCTGCTTGTCGTTCATGGGTTGCAAAATTTCAATTGGCTCCTGTTCATCTGCCTTGTCAGGCTGCTTGTTATCTGTCGTCAAGGGCGTGACTCTGTAAGGTGCATTATCTCCCCTGACAAGATCTAGTATTTCCCTGGCTTGCAGGGATGTTTCAGCCTTCTCTTCTTGCATTTCCATAAACTTCACATTACAGAAGTCACAAGCCTGAGAGACAGGAGCAAGAGCAACAAAAACAAGCAAAATAGCCAACAGGACACACAACTGCCATTTTTCTCTGGACATTTCCATACGCCTCCTCTTAGTGTGGATGTTTTAATTTTTTTATTTTTAAGCATTTAGTTTTTTAAGAGCAGGCTGAGTGGCCTCTCTTCACTCCTAATGTATAAACACACCTTAGAAAGGGAGTGTGAGTGTACTCACAGCAAAGTTTGGTTTCACAAAACCTCCTCTAATTAGCCACATTTCAACCATTTTTAAATGTGAAAATAGTCATCGGACAAGTGATACGTTCGTTATCACCAATGTAACGGTGGATAGGACTCAGAAGGGAAGTGATGTGGAAGCCCAGGCATGTAGAGGCTGTGGAGCGTTGAATAGAACCAAGGAGCAGATAGAGGATGTGAAAAACATTTTGCAACATCAGCATTTTGATTTACAACTGCAGTTTGTGAACAAAACATGGATAATCAGTGGCTGTTGTGTGTCTAAAAATTGGAATATATGTGAACTGTGACCACAATCACGTTACTTTCATATTTAAAGAGTTAACTTGAACGTGACAGCATCATATATCATGCCTGGAAAGGAGCCCGCAGATGAAGAGCAAGATCATCGCTTTTTTGATCAGCTTTTTGGTTGCGTTTGGCGGAACCTACTTATTTTTTCAATACTCAGGAAGCTCAACAGGGTCTGACCAGGGTTCCGTGGTTGGTAATGAAGTGGAAGATGAGGGAGGTGAACAAAGTATTGGTGAAATGGTAGATGCACAGTCTGGGGAGCCTTTGGAGCGTTTGGGTTGCCTCAACTGTCATGCCGTTTCTTCCTTGGGGATTCAGGGAGGTACAGCCGGACCTGATTTATCTGATGCTTACTATGTGGTAGAAGGAAAACATGGGAAAAAACTGGAGGAATATTTACAGGCACCGTCCTCAGCCGTGATGTCCGGTGTGATAGAATCCAACCCATTAACAGATGAGGATATCGAAGCGCTGGTTTCCCTTTTGAAAGAAGCAGCTGAAAAACAATAGGAGGAGGGCGCAGGTCATGAAAAAACAACTTATTCCTGTGCTGGCAGGTTTGTTGGCTGGCGTTTTGGTGGCGACCTTATTCTTTGCTGAGTTTACCACGTACGGTCCGTATTCAACAGCCGGAGTAAACAGTGCGGCTGAAAAGGTTTACGTCCCTCTTGGTGAACATGATGATTATTATTTGATAGCCTCAGGAGGACATTCGGGACAGCTCTATGTGTATGGAATTCCTTCCATGCGCAGGATTAGGACGGTCCCAGTCTTTACCCCTGATCCAGCCACTGGTTATGGCTTTAACCAGAAAACAAAAGAGATGCTGGGTGGATATACCTGGGGAGACTTTCACCACCCTGCCCTGTCCTTGACCGAGGGGGAATATGATGGTAAATGGCTCTTCGCCACCGATGTGGCTAATAACCGCATTGCTGTACTGGACTTAAAGACATTTATGGTTAAGGATATGTTGAAGGTACCCAATACGGGGGGACCGCACTGTTCCGCCTTTGTGACCGAAAACACGGAATATATTTTCTTGCCCACCCGTTTTTCCGTTCCTTTTGGGCATGAATATGCCTCTTTAGATGATTATGAGAAAAAATTCAAAGGTGTCATGTCTGCTGTCACATTTGACGAAGAGACACAAAAACTGGAGCTGGCTTACCAAGTGGCTTTACCTCCCTATTCTTATGATGTAGCCGATACAGGCAAAGGAATTTCCGCTGATTGGGCGGTCATTACCACATACAATACGGAATTAGCAACGACTGATTTGGAAATTAATGCATCCCAATTTGACAGGGACTATCTGGTGCTCTTTAACTGGAGGGAACTGGAAAAGAAGATTGAGCAAGGTGAGTATGATCTCATTGATGGGATCAAAGTGATTGATCCGCTGAAGCATAAGGGAGGTATCTATTTAGTTCCCGCAGCCAAATCCCCCCATGGTGTGGATGTGACGCCGGATGGAAAATACTTCATCTCTTCCGGAAAATTGGCGCCTTTGTTAACGGTGTTCTCTTTTGAAAAAGCATTTGAGGCCATTGAGAAAGAAAAATTTGTAGATGAAAAGTTTGGTATTCCTGTTCTAGATTATGAGTCGGTGATGGTCCGGGAAGTTAATCCAGAGAATGCGCTGGGTCCTTTGCACACCACTTTTGATGATCAAGGTTATGCTTACAGTTCCATGTTCATTTCTTCTGAAGTGATCAAATGGAATTATGAAACAGGTGAAGTGGTGGACCGCGTGGATGTCCATTACTCTCCGGGACACTTGGTGGCTGCTGAAGGGGATACCAAGTCACCAAAGGGTGAGTGGCTGGTTTCACTGAATAAAATGGCCAAGGACAACTTCTTGTCCGTGGGGCCCTCCCATCCTGAGTCCATGCAGCTGATCGATATTTCCGGAGACAAGATGGAAGTGGTTTTAACCGTGCCGGTTGATCCTGAACCCCACTATGCCCAAATTATCAGTGCAGATAAAATCAACCCGATTCATGTGTTTGAAAAAGATGAAGGCCGGCCTAACTCTGTCTGGCGGCAAGAAGACGCCCGCATTGAACGCAAAGGCAACGAAGTCCATGTCTACGGAATTGCCATGCGTTCCAAGTATATCTTTGATGCTAACGCTAAGCGCAAAGACGTCATTGAGGTCGAAGAAGGGGACAGGGTGTTCATCCATTTGACCAATATTGATCTTGACCAGGATATCACCCACGGACTGGGGATCAGTGATTATGATCTCACCATGGAAATCCAGCCCGGGGAGACGGTGACGCTGGAATTTACCGCTGATAAAGCCGGAACCTACCCGCTGTATTGTACCAACTTCTGTTCTGCTTTGCATCAAGAGATGAAAGGTTACTTGCTGGTTAAGCCGAAAAAGTAGCGTTATTTGGAGAATGAATAGCTAAGAAGGAGGAAAAGGAAGTGCTGCTTTTCCTCCTTCCTATAACCCATAACCTCTGTATTATATAGGAGATGAACATAATGCCTGCCAAACTGTCCAAACGATCCGGCTTGCTCATTGCCGGGGCTGCTGTATTGGTTTTGATGTCCGTATTCCTTCCCTGGTGGGGCATGAATTTTTATGCCCCTCAATATCCTGAAGGCTTAACGGTTAAGGTTTTTCCGTACAAGCTAGAAGGAGAGATCGACATTATTAACAGTTTGAACCACTATATTGGCATGAAAACATTCAGTGAAGAAACCTTTCCCGAATTAAAGGTATTGCCATATATTCTTGTCGCTCTTGGCTTGTTAACCCTTGTTAGCGCCTGGCTCAGACGGAAAAGATGGCTTTATATCCTCTTGGGCGTCTACATTGCCTTTGCGATCGTTGGCCTGTACGATATCCGCCGTTGGCTGGTTGATTTTGGCACTGACCTTAATCCCCAAGCTCCGATTACTGTTGAGCCTTTTGTTCCCCCCGTATTTGGAAAGAATGTGATTGCCAACTTTGAAACTTTCAGTTTTTTCAGCTACGGAGCAGCAGCCTTTGGCTTAGCCTTTATGTTAATGCTCATTTCTTTGTGGAAGGAGCGTGACCAATGACCAGGAACGGGGAAAGGAGAAGATGGCACTACGCTTTCATTTTATTCCTCCTGGGCCTCCTGTTTATTTCCGCTTTGGCTCACTTGAGTCCGGATAAGGTTTCTGGTCAAGATGGCAGACAGGAATTTTATGATTTACAAGCGCGGATTAACCAAACCACTGACAACGGTACATTATACTTGGAACCAGGCATTTATCATGGCAATGTGGTTATCGACAAACCACTGACCTTGGTTGGCAGCGGTGAGACTGTCATCCGTGGAGACGGAACAGGCGATGTGCTTACCATCACAGCTTCCGGTGTTACAGTGAAGAATGTGCACATAGAGAACAGCAGTTTCAGCCGCAACTTTGAAGATGAATTTGCCGGCATAAAAGTTTTGTCCAATGATAATCTGGTGCAAAACGTCACGATCAAACAAGCTTTTCACGGCGTCTATTTACGCTATGCGGATCACAACCGTTTAATCAATATCACTGCAACCGGGCAGGGATTTGGGATTATTGGTGGGCAGGGGAATGGCATTCATGCCCTGTATGCCCATCACAATGAGATCACAAAGAGTCAGTTCACAGGTTTTTGCGACGGCATCTACTTGGATAATGCCGATCATAATGTGATACAGGACAATCTGTTGCAGGAAAACCGCTATGGATTTCACACCATGTATGCCAGTTCCAACAAGATAATTGGCAACAGGTTTGTGCGCAATACAGGGGGCGCAGCTATTATGCATTCCAGAGAGGGAAAGATCAAGGACAATACCTTTATTTTTCACCAGGGTCCCCGTTCCTTCGCTTTGCTGTTGCAAGCCAGCAACCAGCACCAGGTGCATGATAATCGTTTTTATTTCAATCAACGGGCCCTATATGCGGATCACGCCCATGAACACCGGGTGGCAGCCAATTTGTTTGCAGCAAACAAATTGGCGGTGGAACTTTGGGGCTCGTCTGGCTATCTGACTTTTACTCAAAACCGCTTTGTTCAGAACGTGATAACTGCTGTAAAGGTGGGTGGCCATCCGCAGCAAGTTTTTTGGGGTGAAGCTGGTAAAGGAAATTACTGGGGGGTACCGCTTTTGGATCTTGACCAGGACGGGGTGGGGGATATTCCCTTTCAATATCAATCCGCGTTGTCACAGCTAGTAGAACAAAGCGAAATGTTTCATTTATTTATCAATAGCCCTGCGCTTACCTTATATGAACAGATCCAGCGGATACTAGAACGGCAAGAGGTTGTCTTGGAGGATCCCTATCCGCTTATCGGGCGGGGAGGGAGCGCATATGCCCAATGGTGGATGGCTGCCGCAGCCCTGATCCTTAGCGCTGGATGGTATGAGTACCGCTCTAGAAGGAGGACGAGGTAATGGCTTACGTATGGAAAGAATGGCAGGAACAAATACGGAGTCAGGGACTGTGGCTGGTCATGGGTATGTTTGTCTTTTCCTCGCTGATGCTGATCAGTGATTTTAGGGCGTATCCCACTGACCAGCGTTATGACATGTATCTGGTAACTTTTTATAATGTTTCTCAATATCTTCTTCCCCTGTTTAGTTTGTTTGTGGGGTCGTTTGCAATCTGGCAAGAAAAAGAGCAAAAAACACTGCTGATTCTCATAGCCAAAAAGGAATCATTTCTTACCTTCTATTTTAAAAAAAGCATTGCACTGCAAAGTGTACTGCTGGGCTTGTTCATGGCCGTCTACGTATTCCTTTCGTTTCTCTTAAAACTGTTCATCGGCTTTCACAGGCAAGGCTTTTTGATATTCCTGTTCACCATCATGGCCCTTTTATATGTGTTTAACCAGATCGGGTTAAGTCTGGGCAGTCTGTGTCACTCACGTTTACAACTAGTTGGGGCTTCTATTATGACCTGGTTTTTCTTTGCCTTTTTGTTTGATCTTGGTCTCTTAAAATTGTTGCCCCTCATTACCTATGATAATGTGCAGCTGTTTTCTCTGCTTTTCTTTCTGCAGCCCATTCAGGCAGGGCGGATCTATCTTGAAGCAGGGCTTGGCCTTTTTCCATTGGACCAATTGTCACGGCTGATGGCGCTGATGTTGTGGCTTTCACCAGGGGTCTTCCTGGTGCTTAATGTGCTGGTTTGGACCGGCGTGTCATTTTTTGCTGCCTGGGCAGGGCAATGGAAGGGGGTTCGCTGATGATCACCATTCAAGGTTTGTCTCAAAATTATCACAACCAGACTGTTTTAAGAGATATTCACTTAACCATTGATGAGCATGAACGGTGTGCCCTTGTCGGACGTAACGGATCAGGAAAAACGACACTGATCCATACTCTGTTAGGTTTTATCCCTTTTAAAAAAGGCCAGGTTTTACTCAACGGCATTCCCGTTCACCGACAGGAGTGGAAAGCTTATGTTTCCTATTTGCCGGAAAAATTCAGTTTGTACCCTCACTTGACAGGGGGGGAAAACATCAGCTTTTTTGCGGGTATTGAAGGCAAAAAGGTGGATGAAGAGAAGGTGAAAGCGTGTCTAAAGAAGGTCGGTTTGTGGGGAGACAAAGATAAGCAGGTCAAAGGCTATTCCAAGGGGATGTTACAACGTTTGGGACTGGGTATCATGCTTTATTTCGATACCCCAATCATGATTTTGGATGAACCGACCAGCGGCCTTGACCCCCACGGGCGGGCTCAGTTTTTATCCATTCTGAAAGATTTACAGGACAAAACGATTCTGTTTTCCTCTCATCATATGGATGAGATTAAGCAGATTTGTACCCATGTGGCTTTGTTGGAAGATGGTGTCATCACTAAGTTTACACTGGAGGAATTTAATCGGGAACAACATAAACGGGGATGGTTGACATGAAAAAATATGGGAGAAATATAAAATATGCAGTGGTGCTAATGGTCATATTGATGGCTATGATCGGCTGTTCTTCTGGACCTGCTTATGAAGCAGAGATCACAGCTGAAGGAGCGGTACACGAAGACAAGGTCGTGCTTCATTTAACAGTGACGGAAGGAGAGCAGCCAGTCAGCGGGTTGGATATCAAGGGGATTCTTGAGATGCGGCGCATGGATCATGGCATTATAGAGGTACACTTTGTTGAAACGGAGGCAGGTACTTACCGGGGGGAAGCCCAGTTGCCCATGGGAGGAGAGTGGATTGCTACATTGCAGATAGACAATGGTCAAGAACATGTTAGACAGATTGTGGAATTTGAGGTTATGGACTAAATGTGCAACCTGTCAGGCCTTACATTTCTTCATTGAGCGTGGTTACGTTTAAAGGCTCGGCCAGGAGTAAGATACGCCTGGCCATTTTTGTGTACGCCCGGCATGGGTGCATGATCTACATAGGAATGAGCAGGAGGGACATAATAGTGTAAAAAAAGAGTTTACAATATGGCAGACTTAACTTGGCTTACAATGGTCTTGTTGGTGCTGGCCAGTTACCGCTTAACCCATTTAATCATCCTTTGACAAAAATTTATTCGCAAGCTGTTTATGGCCCGCAAAAAGTTACCGATAAACAAGGACATACAACAACAAAAGAAGTTCCTACCTCCAAAATCGACTATCTCCTGAACTGTTACTGGTGTATTGGGGTATAGAGTGCCGGTGGGCTTAGCTTATTTTTGCGTGCCTGTTATGCCATGCCAGTTATTTTAATTTTGGCCATAGCTGGTGCTTCAGCGGTTTTGGAAACGTTTGCTGGTGTGGGGACCAAGCTGGTCGGTCTGCTCAGTCAAAAGGAGAAAGCAAGTTGACGGGTGTTACAATTCTTGTGAAAAATTTTTACTCTAATATTGAACACTTTTTGACACAGTGTTCGAATGTTAAGTTTATCACATCTAGGTCAAATCGCGATTTTATACAATGTAACCACAACTTGATAGTGTTTTAATGGACTCATTAGATGATGTGGAGGGATTAGCATGAAAGGTCAAAAATCGGCCTTAATCTTGTCAACCATTGCCATGATTATTGGTTTTGCAGCCTGGTCTGTGTTTTCTCCCATTGCGTTGCAAATAAGAGAGGCCTATAATCTGACTGCTGTTCAAGGCAGCATTCTTGTCGCTACTCCCATTCTGTTAGGGTCTGTTGCCCGCATCCCGATGGGCATATTAACAGACCGCTATGGAGGACGGAAAGTATACACTCTGACGTTGTTCTTCTTAGTCATTCCATTAGTTGGTGCAGGGCTGGCTAATTCGTTCGAGGTACTGTTGTTTTGGGCATTTTTAATTGGGATGGCAGGTACCACCTTTGCCATTGGAATCACTTTCGTATCAAAATGGTATCCTCCAGAGCAGCAAGGTTTTGCTTTGGGTGTAACTGGGATGGGCAATTTGGGGACTGCTGTCGCCGGATTCTTAATCCCGACCATTGCGGTTACGCTGGGACTGCCGTGGGTATTTTGGCTTTCTGCTGCAGCAGTGGCGTTGATGGGAGTGGTGTTCTGGTTGGGTACACAAGATGCGCCCCAACCAGGTAAAGCGAAATCGTTAGGGGAAGCATTATCCGTTTTAAGGATGAAGGAAACATGGGTTTTATCATTGTTATACTTCCTCACCTTTGGTTCCTTTGTCTCTTTTGGGGTTTACTTACCAACTTTACTTCAAGAGTTGTTTCAGTTGTCAGTGGTGGATGCAGGCTTCCGGGCTGCAGGGTTCGTTGTTTTGGCTACCTTTATGCGTCCTGTCGGAGGATGGTTATCTGACCGCTTGGGAGCTGAAAAAATTCTGGGGGTCGTTTTTATTGGAGTGGTCTTAGGTGCCTTGCTTATGAGCATTTCAACCAATAATTTGTTTTTCTTCAGTATTGGGTGTTTAGGTGTAGCCTTCCTAGTGGGGGCAGGTAACGGCGCGGTTTTCAAATTGGTACCACAAGTAGCACCGGAAAATACGGGCGCTGTAACCGGAGTGGTTGGTGCTTTTGGGGGAATAGGAGGTTTCTTTCCGCCAATTCTTCTGGGAGGTATTAAAGATCTGACCGGAGATTACTGGTTAGGCTTTGTCTTGCTTGCCATTGTGGCACTAGTGTGCTTCCTTGTAAACCGCCAGTCATTTGGAAAAGAAAAGAGGGCATCACATAAGCTGGCATAGTTTGAAGCAGAGTACAATATTAGGATTAAACGGAGGTGTTAACCTCCTTTTTTTAAATTGGGCGAACCAAGCCGTTGGAGGACAACTACTACCAGGTAAATAAGCGGTAAGCTGTCAAATTTGAAATGACTCGAATCTCTAGCTTGAAAATATTTAACGGGGAGTGAGAATGATGCCCAATGAAGTAATTGTCAGTAAGCGTTTTACTTTTGACAGTGCCCATCAGCTGGTCGGACACAAGGGGAAGTGTGCTAACCTACATGGTCACACTTATATTCTGGAAGTCATGGTTAAAGGTGAAACAAAGTGCGAGCAGCATGGTTCAGACGAAGGGTTTGTGATAGACTTTGCTGATTTAAAGGATATTGTCAAACTTAAGGTCTTAAACAGTCTGGACCATGCCTTTTTAGCCAAAGGAGATGAACCTGTTATTGATGTTTTGAAGGCGTCAGGGTCTAAAGTGGTCATCCTTGGTTTCAGAACAACGGTTGAAAATCTGGCAATCTATATTTGCCGGACACTCAAAAATGCAGGTTTGCCACTTTATGCTGTCAGGCTTTATGAAACGCCAACAAGCTGGGCGCAAGTGATGGCCGATGATATTAGGGACTAATTGGTTGTATGCAGGAAAATAAGGATGAGCATCTATACAGGAAGTTTCACCAGGCGGGACTGTGACGAGTTATTGACAATTTGGTTAAAAAAATATGATAAAGCCATATAGTGTGAAATATTTCACATCTCCAAGCTTGTTCCCCAGATAAAATGAGGTCACAGATCATCTTATGTTGGTTATAGAGCATGACATAACTCTAGAGGAGTGAACAAACTTGGGTAAAAAAAGGTCACCACTTTTGGAACGCCTTAATTTTTTTTCACCTGCTGAACGACTCAGCAATCAGCACAGCGAGGTGACTTATCATGATCGGGACTGGGAGAATGTTTATCGACGCAGATGGCAGCACGACAAAGTGGTTCGTTCCACCCATGGTGTCAATTGTACCGGTTCATGCAGCTGGAACATTTATGTGAAAGATGGCATTGTTACCTGGGAAGGACAGCAGATAGATTATCCTTCCACAGGACCTGATATGCCAGATTTTGAACCACGGGGTTGTCCGCGTGGAGCGAGTTTCTCCTGGTATATCTATAGTCCGTTACGTGTCAAGTATCCTTATATTCGCGGTGTGTTGCTTAAATTGTGGCGCGAGGCTAAGCAAGAACATTCCGACCCCTTACAAGCGTGGGAAAGCATTGTTGAAAATCCTGAAAAAGCCAAACAGTACAAACAGGCCAGAGGTAAGGGTGGATTTGTCCGGGCCAGTTGGGATGAAGCGGTTAATCTTATTGCTGCTTCACTTCTGTACACAATCAAAAAGTACGGCCCAGACCGCAATGTAGGTTTCTCTCCGATTCCGGCCATGTCCATGGTCAGCCATGCCGCAGGTGCCCGCTTTATGAATCTGATTGGCGGACCGCTTTTAAGCTTTTATGATTGGTATGCGGATTTGCCCCCGGCTTCGCCGCAAATATGGGGAGACCAGACCGATGTTCCTGAAAGCAGCGATTGGTATAATTCGGGTTATATCATCACCTGGGGTTCCAATATTCCCCAAACACGGACGCCTGATGCTCATTTCTTGGCTGAAGTACGTTATAAGGGAACCAAAGTGGTTTCGGTCAGTCCTGACTATGCCGAGTCTACCAAATTTGCAGATGACTGGCTGCCCGTTAAACAGGGAACAGACGGTGCCTTGGCCATGGCCATGGGACATGTAATTTTGAAAGAGTTTTACGTCGAGAAACAAACGGAATATTTTCTGAACTATGCCAGAAAGTATACTGATTTTCCATTCTTAGTTACTTTGAAGAAAAGTGATGATGGATTTATTGCTGGCCGTTTTCTCAATGCACAGGATCTGGGACGTAACACGCAGCATGCTGAATGGAAACCGGCGCTCTTTGACGAGAATAGCCAAGATTTTGCCATTCCACACGGGACGATGGGTTCGCGTTGGGATGAACAAGGTAAGTGGAATTTGAAGTTAGTGGATGAGCAAACAAATGAGAGCATTAATCCACGCTTAAGTATGTTAGGGATAGAAGATGAGCTCTTAACCGTAAAAATCCCTTACTTCGGGGCTGAGGAAAAACGTATCTTAAAACGAGTCGTCCCGGCTAAAGCAGTCAAGATAAACGGTGAGTCCGTATATGTCACGACAGTGTATGACTTGATTTTGGCTAATTACGGTGTAGACCGGGGATTGGGTGGCGAAGTGGCCGCTTCCTATGATGATAAGGTTCCGTTTACACCAGCTTGGCAGGAAGCGATTACCGGTGTTAAACGGGATCTAGTGATTAAAATTGCCCGTGAATTTGCCACCAATGCCATCGATACGAAAGGACGATCCATGATTATTGTCGGAGCAGGTATCAACCACTGGTTTAACTCTGACATGATCTACCGGGCGGTGCTCAACTTAGTACTGTTCGTCGGCGCACAAGGGGTCAATGGAGGGGGTTGGGCCCATTATGTGGGACAGGAAAAGCTGAGAACCGCTGAGGGATGGCAAACGATTGCCATGGCCAGAGACTGGACGATGCCGCCTAAATTGCAAAACGGCACTTCTTTCCATTATTTTGCCACTGACCAGTGGCGATATGAAGAGATCCCTGTTGACAAACATGTCTCACCGCTTGTCAAAAAGGTGCGTTACCAACATTATGCTGACTATAATGTCCTAGCCGTACGTTTAGGTTGGTTGCCATCCTATCCTACATTTGATAAGAATGGCATAGACATTTACGAAGAAGCGGTTCAAGCAGGGGCCAAAACACCGGAAGAAGTTGGTCAGTATGTGGCCGAGCAGTTAAAGCATAAAAAATTGAAATTTGCTATAGAAGATCCCGATCATCCTCATAATTTCCCTCGTAATCTATTTGTCTGGCGTGCCAATTTGATTGGAAGTTCAGCAAAAGGACATGAATATTTCCTTAAGCATCTGCTGGGTACATCCCATGGGTTGTTAAATGATGACAACGACAGCTTGCGGCCACAAGAAGTGAAATGGCGTGAAAAGGCTGCAGAAGGAAAATTGGATCTGCTCATTAACCTTGATTTCCGGATGGCAGGTACAGCGCTCTATTCCGATATTGTTCTTCCAGCTGCAACCTGGTATGAAAAACATGATCTCAGCACAACGGATATGCATCCGTTTATTCATCCGTTTAACCCGGCCATTTCAACGCCGTGGGAAGCGCGTTCGGACTGGGAAATATTCAAATCTATCGCCAAAGCTGTGTCAGACATGGCCAAAGAGCTAAATATGAAGCCGATCAAAGAAGTCGTGGCGACACCCCTGCTTCACGATACGCCGCAGGAGTTGGCTCAACCTTTAGGCGAGGTGAAAGACTGGAGCAAAGGGGAATGTGAACCTGTTCCAGGTAAAACGATGCCCCAGATTCATGTCGTCGAGCGCGATTACACCCAAATCTATGACAAAATGACAACTTTGGGTCCAAATATTGCTGATAAGCCTTACGGTATTAAAGGGATCAACTGGTCAGCAAAGGAAGAGTATGAATTATTGAAACGCTTATTAGGCACTGAAGAAAAACCTGGAGTGACACAAGTTTGCCCGGTGATCCGAGATGATCGTCAAGTGGCTGAGGCCATCTTAACCTTGTCATCGACCTCAAATGGCAAAGTAGCCGTCAAGGCATGGGAGGCCTTGGAGAAGAAAACAAACCTCGAACTGAAGGATTTGGCCGTAGAACGGGAAGAGGAACGTTTTACTTTTGAACAAATTACGGCACAGCCTAAGACGGTTATTACTTCACCTGCTTTTAGCGGCTCAGAAAAAGGGGGGCGGCGTTACTCACCGTTTACAACTAACGTTGAACGCCTCATTCCTTGGCGAACGGTGACAGGACGTCAATCCTATTATGTCGATCATGAACTGATGCATGAATTTGGTGAAACGATGGCGACGTTTAAGCCAGTAGTCGATAATTCACCATTTGGCAAAAAAAGACCTGATGCGGAGGGTAAAGAGCTTATTCTTAACTATTTAACACCGCATAATAAATGGTCAGTGCACAGCATGTACTTTGACTCACAACCCATGTTAACCCTGTTCCGCGGAGGACCGACCATTTGGCTGAACAATGAAGATGCCCAGGAGGCAAACATAGCTGATAACGACTGGATCGAATGCTTCAACCGTCATGGTGTGGTCGTTGCCCGGGCCGTTGTCTCACACCGCCTGCCTCGTGGTATTGCCTTTATGTATCATGCTCAAGATCGGCACATCAATATACCTGGTACGAAGTTGACCGATAACCGGGGGGGTACACATAACAGTCCGACCCGCATCCATGTCAAGCCGACACATATGATTGGCGGATACGGGCAGCTCAGCTACGGGTTCAACTACTATGGCCCCACAGGCAACCAGCGGGATTTAAATGTGGTTATCCGCAAACTGAAGGAGGTCGAATGGCTTGAAGATTAAAGCACAAGTCGGCATGGTGATGAACCTGGACAAATGTATCGGTTGTCACACTTGCAGTGTGACGTGTAAAAACACCTGGACAAACCGTCCAGGTGCCGAATACATGTATTTTAACAATGTAGAAACCAAACCTGGTATTGGTTATCCGAAAAGATGGGAGGATCAGGAGAAATATAAAGGGGGGTGGGAGCTTAAAAACGGTGAACTGCAGTTAAAATCAGGTTCGAAAACGAATCGCTTGCTCAATTTGTTCTATAATCCTCATCAACCAGAAATAGACGATTACTATGAACCTTGGGAGTATGACTATGACACCTTGATCAACAGTCCACAAAAGAGATTCCAACCGGTGGCGCGTCCCAAATCTTCTCTTACGAAAGAATATATGAATATTGAATGGGGGCCCAACTGGGAAGATGATCTGGCTGGTGCACATGTGACGGGACTTCAGGATCCGAATATAGAAAAAATAGAAGATGCGATTAAAGCAGAGTTCGAAGATGTGTTTATGATGTATTTGCCGCGGATTTGTGAGCATTGTCTCAATCCGCCGTGTGTCTCTTCCTGTCCTTCTGGTGCCATGTATAAGCGAGAGGAAGACGGTATCGTTTTGGTTGACCAAAACGCCTGCCGTGCTTGGCGGCATTGTGTATCATCTTGTCCGTATAAGAAAGTCTATTTTAACTGGCAAACCTATAAAGCTGAGAAATGTACACTGTGTTTCCCCAGAATTGAGAATGGTCAGCCTACTATTTGTTCTGAAACGTGTGTTGGGCGGATTCGTTACCTTGGTGTAATGCTCTATGATGCTGATAAAGTGAAAGAGGCAGCATCTTGTGAACATGAACAGGATTTGTACCAAGCCCAGCTAAATATTTTCTTGGACCCGCATGATCCGGAAGTGATCCGCCAAGCCAAAGAGGAAGGAATTCCAGGCGCATGGATTGATGCGGCCCAGCGTTCACCCATCTACAAAATGATTGTAGATTGGAAAATTGCTTTGCCCCTTCATCCTGAATACCGTACATTGCCGATGGTGTGGTACATTCCGCCATTGAGTCCCATTATGAATACGATTGAAGGTCAAGGCAGCGGCCTTGATGAAACAGATATTTTCCCTGCCATTGACAAGATGAGAATTCCAATCCAATACCTGGCCAATCTATTAACAGCAGGAGATACAGAACATATTCGCACCACTCTGAAAAAAATGGCTGTGATGCGTCTGTACATGCGGGCTGTGCAAACCAATAAAAAACCTGATCTTCAGATGCTTGCGGCACTTGATTTGACGGAGCAAAAAGTGAAGGAGATGTATTGTTTATTAGCCATTGCCAAGTATGAAGATCGTTTTGTGATTCCTCAATCTCACCGGGAAGCAGTGTCCGATCTGTATGCGGAACAAGGCAGTTGTGGATTGGAATTTGCTGGAGGGCCGGGAGCTTGTGGGCCAAAAACTTTAACATAGAGGAGAGGTGGCATGGTCATGGATTTTTCAGAAGCCCAGCAATTATTTAAATTCGCCTCCCGTTTGTTGATGTATCCATCTGAGGAATGGAGACAGGAATTGGCTACGTTTGTTGAGATGATAGAATCTGTTCAGCACCGCCAGATTCAAGACCATTTGCGCCAGTTCATTGAATGGGTCACTGCACAAGCAGAAGAAGAGCTGCTCGATCATTATGTGTCCACATTTGACTTTGGTAAAAAGACCAACTTGTATATCACTTACATCAGACATGGAGAAACACGGGACCGGGGAGCTGAACTGTTAGCCCTAAAACAATTATATGCCCGTGCGGGTTTCGCCATGACAGACAAGGAATTACCGGATTATTTACCTTTGATGTTAGAGTTTGCCTCTTGCGGTCCAGAGAAAGAAGTGAAGAAGATGTTAAAAGATTACAGTGCGGAGATAGGAGTTTTAAGAGAACAATTGGTACAAGTTCAAAGCTTATACACTCTTATATTAGATGCAGTGATGATTGCTATGGAGGAGATTGGTATTGAACGGCCAGTGGAAAGTGGGGTGGTCAGATGATCGAACAATTTTTATGGGTCATATTCCCATACATTGCCTTAACCATTTTTATTGGCGGACATATCTACCGCTATAACCATGATCAATTTGGCTGGACGGCTAAATCGAGTGAGTTACTGGAAAAGAAGCAATTAAAATGGGGAAGCAATCTGTTTCATTTTGGGATCATCTTTGTTTTTTTCGGGCATGTACTGGGTATATTAATTCCGGCCAGTATTTACGAAGCGCTTGGAGTGACCAAAGATATGTATCACATCTTGGCTATTGCAGGGGGAATACCTGCTGGGATTATCGCTACTGTTGGTTTGTTAATATTAATCAATCGCAGATTAACAGATAAGCACGTAAAATTGACCAGCAGTAAGGGGGATTTTGTCGCCTTATTCTTTTTGTCTGTGGTGATGCTTACCGGTCTAGCTTCCACGTTTTTAAACATTAACCCTCAAGGATTTGATTATCGGACAACAATAGGACCTTGGTTTAGAAGCTTGTTTGTTTTTCAACCTGATCCGACATTAATGAGTACGGTACCAATCTGGTTCAAGATTCATATCTTAGCAGCCTTTGCCTTTTTCGCCGTGTGGCCGTTTACCCGCATGGTTCATGTATTCAGTTTCCCGTTAAAATATTTGAGCCGCAGTTTTGTCGTCTATCGTAAGCGCCGTCCATATAAACAGGATCAGCCTGTGAAAAAGACACTTTAGTCTGGCCAGAATTCCAAGCCGGGATCATTTCCTGGCTTTTTGTATAATATCCGCTTTTATATTGATGCTGCTGTTAAAAGAGTAAAACAGCATGGTCATTAGACCTGTTTGATGACATCACAATACACACAGAAGTCATGAAGGACCTGTGCTTCATGGCTTCTTTTTTTATTGTTGGCTTGAAAATATTGTCACAATTGCATAAACGTGTTCATTAAGAGAGAAACTACTAAACAAATTGTTTGTCACCAAAAAAAGTAAAGGGGATGAACTCATGTCCGGTCCTGCTTTAGAGCAACTGCATGCCCACCGCTCCATTCATGACGGGACACTGGCCGAGGCTAAAAACCTGACTCAATTGCTTGAACAGTTATATGCAGAAAAGCGTATCAAACATTCTCAAGAAGTGGCAGATGCGCTGCTTGAACATTGGGAGACAAGGGCACTTGCCCATGCTCAGGCAGAAGAAGAAGGATTTTATCCGGAGAGAGTGAAACAGAAACCGGAGCTGGCTGAGACGGTCTCCATGTTGAAGCGCGATCACGACCTGATGCGCATTTTAGTTGATGAAATCAAGACAATGATGTCGCAAGAGGGAGCCAGCGAGGAGGTTTTGGTCCGTTTCAAAGCGCTGTTACTTATTAACCGGATTCACAGCCGTGACGAAGAAAGACGATTATTGTAGATGAAAGGAGATCAAGATGAGCAGAAAAATATCCCCGCTGCTTCAAAAATTAAGGTATTTCGGAAAATCCGAGAAACCTGCCAGCCATGCTGAGCTGTCACCTTATGGACGGGAGATAGAGAAGGTTTACCGCCGACGCTGGCAACATGATAAGGTGGTGCGCACCACACATGGTGTCAATTGTACCGGTTCTTGCAGTTGGAAGGTTTACGTGAAGGACGGCATTATCACCTGGGAAACGCAGCAGATAGACTATCCGTCAACAGGGCCTGGGATGCCTGAATATGAACCCCGGGGCTGCCCCAGAGGAGCCACTTTTTCCTGGTATACATACAGTCCCTTGAGAGTACGCTATCCTTATGTGCGCGGAGCTTTGCTGAACCTGTGGAAAAAAGAGCTCCGCAAAACCAATGATCCGGTTGCGGCCTGGAGGTCCATTGTTGAGGATCCAGACAAAGCCAAGCGGTATAAAGCTGCCCGGGGAAAAGGAGGTTTTGTGCGTGCGACATGGGATGATGTCAATACGCTTATCTCGGCTTCACTGATCTATACCATTCAACAGTATGGACCAGACCGGATTTTTGGGTTTTCTCCGATTCCGGCCATGTCTATGGTCAGCTATGCCGGAGGCGGACGGTTTTTAAACCTGATCGGCGGATCTCTGCTCAGCTTTTATGATTGGTATGCAGATCTTCCGCCTGCTTCTCCACAAGTTTGGGGTGAACAGACTGATGTTCCGGAAAGCTCAGACTGGTTTAATTCCAGTTACATGCTGGTCTGGGGCTCCAATATACCACAGACGAGGACACCTGATGCACACTTTTATATAGAAGCCCGTTACAAAGGTACTAAAGTGGTGGCTGTCAGTCCTGACTATGCCGAGTTTGTCAAGTTTGCCGACAACTGGCTGGCCGTTCAACCCGGCATGGACGGGGCTTTGGCGATGGCCATGACACATGTGATTCTCAAGGAGTTTTATGTGGATGAGCAGACTGAGTACTTTCAAGATTATGTCAAGAAATTTACCGACTTACCTTATTTAGTCACGTTAAAAAAACAGGGTGACAGCTACGTGGCGCACCGCTTTTTAAGAGCCAGCGATTTGGGAATGCCGTTGTCCAACGCTGAATGGAAGACGGTCGTGTGGGATGAAAAGTCGCAAAGATTTGCAGTACCTAACGGGAGCATCGGGCATCGCTGGGAAAATGAAGGGAAATGGAACCTGCATCTGGAGGATTCGGCCAATCAGTTGACAGAGATTCAGCCTGCCTTAACCTTGTTAGGTCATGAGGATGACGTTTTGACGCTAAAGTTTCCACACTTTGAGCCTGAGACAAAAACAGTGTTGGAACGGGCTGTTCCGGTCAAAGCACTTGAACAAGAGGGGCAGACGCTTTATGTGACCACTGTTTTTGATTTGCTTTTAGCCAAAACCGGGGTTTCCCGCGGTTTGCCTGGTGATTATCCGGCTGACTATGACGATCCGAAGCCCTACACACCCGCCTGGCAGGAAGCGCTGACCGGCATCGACCGCAAATTAGCTGCTCAAATTGCCCGTGAATTTGCCCAGAATGCCATCGATTCCAAAGGGCGCTCCATGATTGTGATGGGTTCAGGAATCAACCACTGGTACCATTCCGATGCCATTTACCGGACAGTGCTCAATCTTGTCCTTTTAACAGGATCTCAGGGCGTCAACGGTGGCGGATGGGCCCATTATGTGGGTCAGGAGAAAGTGCGCCCGCTGGAAGGATGGCAAACGATTGCCATGGCCCGGGACTGGGGCGGCCCTCCCAGGCTGCAGAATGGAACATCCTTTTTCTATTTTGTCACAGAGCAGTGGAAATACGATGATCAAGCGATGAACAATCTGGTGTCCCCCTTGGTGGATAAGCCCCGCTATCAGCATGGGGGAGATTATAACTATCTGGCTGCCCGTCTGGGCTGGCTGCCATCTTATCCCCAGTTTAATGCCAACAGCATCAAGTTGTATGAACAATCGGGAGCCAAAAGCAATGAGGAAGCCGTACAATTTGTCGTTGATCAAGTTAAAGCTGGGCGCCTGAAGTTTGCCATTGAAAATCCGTCCGACCCCCAAAACTTTCCGAGGGTACTGTTTGTCTGGCGGGCTAATCTGATCGGCAGCTCAGCCAAGGGACATGAATATTTTCTGAAGCATCTCTTGGGAACACATCATGCCACTTTAAGTGAGCAAAACAAGGACCTGACAACCAGTGAGATTGACTGGTCTGGTGATTCACCGGAAGGAAAGTTGGACTTGCTGGTCAACATTGATTTTCGGATGAACGGTACAGGTCTGTACTCAGATATCGTTCTCCCGGCGGCGACATGGTATGAAAAATATGATCTCAGCAGCACGGACCTGCATCCGTTTGTCCATCCCTTTAATCCAGCCATTGCCCCACCCTGGCAATCACGGTCTGATTGGGATTTCTTCAAAGGATTGGCCCAGACCTTTTCCCGGCTGGCCAAAAACTATTTTAACGGGCCGGTTAAGGATATTGTGGCCACTCCGCTCTTGCATGACACACGGGATGAACTGGCCCAGCCCTATGGAGAGGTTTACGATTGGAAGGATGGCCAGCATGAACCCGTTCCTGGAGTCAATTTTCCCCGCTTGCATGTTGTGGAGCGCGATTATACCCAAGTTTATGACAAGTTTATTGCCCTGGGACCGGTGATCAGAGAGCAAATCGGGGCCAAGGGGCTGGGTTGGAAGGCAGATAAAGAATATGATAAGTTAAAGCAGATGCTGGGGACGGCCGAAACAGCACGGTACAAGGATTGTCCCAGCCTGTTTACTGACCGGGATGCGGCAGAAGCCATCTTGACGTTGTCCAGCTCCACAAACGGTTCCATGGCGCTGAAGGCCTGGGAAGTGGCAGAGAGCAAAACGGGACAAAAACTGAAAGATTTGGTCAAAGAGCGTGCGGAAGAGCATTTGACATTTGACATGATAACGGCTCAGCCCAGGCAAGTGTTGACCACCCCCGTGTATAGTGGTACGGAAACCGGCAACCGCCGTTATTCTCCGTTTACGACCAATGTAGAGCGGCTGATCCCGTGGCGGACGCTGACAGGAAGGCAGCACTTTTATCTTGACCACGAACTGATGCTGGAGTTTGGGGAAGAATTGCCCACCTTCAAAGCTCCTCTCCGCAAGGCCTCCTTTTACGACAGCGACCGCAAGCCGCAAATCAAAGGGAAAGAAATCGCGCTCAGATATTTAACCCCTCACTACAAATGGTCCTATCACAGCACATACTGGGACACGCTGCCGATGTTAACCTTGTTTCGCGGGGGGCCACATGTCTGGTTAAACAATAAAGATGCTGAAGAAGTGGGAATCGCCGACAATGATTGGTTGGAAATGTATAACCGCAATGGCGTTGTTGTGGCCCGGGCCGTGGTCAGCCACCGCTTGCCCAGAGGGGTGGCTTTCATGTATCACGTACAGGACCGTTACATTAATGTTCCTGGCTCACCCATTAGCAAGCTTCGTGGGGGAACATTTAACAGTCCGACACGGATTCATGTTAAGCCGACTCAGATGGTTGGCGGTTATGCCCAGTTAAGCTATGGCTTTAATTATTACGGACCGACGGGCAACCAGCGGGATGAACAGGTATTGATCCGCAGATTGGACAAAGAGGAGGTGGACTGGCTTGAAGATTAAGGCCCAGTTCGGGATGGTGATGAACCTGGATAAATGTATCGGCTGCCATACATGCAGCATCACTTGCAATAACACCTGGACAAACCGCCCTGGTGCGGAGTACATGTGGTGGAACAATGTTGAGACAAAGCCGGGAATAGGCTATCCGAAGGAATGGGAAAATCAGGACATCCATAAAGGCGGCTGGGTATTAAAGAACGGGAAACTGGAATTGCGGGCTGGGGGGCGGGCCAATAAACTGCTCAATATTTTTTACAATCCTGATATGACCCTCATTGATGACTTTTATGAACCATGGACGTACGAGTATGAGCACCTGATTAACAGTCCCGAGAAGAACCACCAGCCTGTAGCCCGGCCCAAGTCCCAACTGACTGGTGACTATATGGATCTTCAGTGGGGACCTAATTGGGAGGATGATTTGGCCGGCGTGCATGAGACAGGAAAACGGGACCCTAACATGCACGGTTTGGAAGAAAAAGTAAAATTTGAATTTGAACAAACGTTCATGATGTATCTGCCTCGGATTTGCGAGCATTGCATTAACCCGCCGTGTGTTTCATCCTGTCCGTCAGGGGCCATTTATAAACGGGATGAGGACGGCATTGTCTTGGTTGATCAGGATGCCTGCCGCAGCTGGCGGTTTTGTGTGACAGGCTGTCCCTACAAAAAGGTATATTTTAACTGGAAGACGCATAAAGCGGAAAAGTGCACTTTTTGCTTTCCCAGAATCGAGGCAGGTTTGCCCACTATCTGCTCAGAGACCTGTGTGGGCCGGCTGCGCTATATAGGCATCGTCTTCTATGACTTGGACAAAGTGGAGACGGCGGCTTCGGTGCCGGATGAAAAAAATCTTTATCATGCCCAACTCGATATCTTTCTCGATCCCCATGATCCTCAAGTGATTGAAGCCGCCCGGCAAGCGGGTTATACCGAGGACTGGATCGAAGCGGCTCAGCGCTCTCCCATCTACAAGCTGGCCGTTGAACAGAAGATCGCTTTGCCTCTGCATCCTGAATACCGCACGTTGCCCATGGTGTGGTATGTTCCTCCGCTCAGTCCCATCATGAGCGCCTTTGATGGAGGGTTGGATGACATCAATCCCCATGTGATATTCCCTGCCATAGATGAGATGCGCATCCCCATTGAATATTTGGCCAATATGCTCAGTGCGGGGGATACGGAAGTAATCCGCACTGTGCTGAAAAAAATGGTGGTGATGAGAAGTTACATGCGAGCTGTTACTTTGGGCAAAGAGCCGGACAAAACCTTACTGGATAAAGTGGGCATGACAGAAGAGACAGTCCGGGAGATGTATGAGCTGTCGGCCATTGCCAAGTATTCGGACCGCTATGTCATACCTTCATCCCACCGTGAAATGGCAGATAATATGTTTCTTGGGCAGGGAACGGCCGGTTACGATTTTATGGAAGGCTGCTCTGGCTGCGCCGTTAATGCATATATGGACGACGACTATAAGTTTGGAGATGATTATTGGAGGGATATGGATGAACCAACACCAAAAAATCTTTAAATTGGCTTCTCTCTTTTTGCAATATCCGGACAAAGAATGGGTGGACAATGGTGATTTAGAGCAGGAGGTTTCCTGCTTGGAAAATCAGCTTGTGCGCGAGTGTTATCTCCAATTTCTGAAGTATGTGCAGCATACCCCACTGGAGAAGCTTTGCGAAACATATGTCCAGACGTTTGATTTTAGCGATAAAACAACCTTGTATTTAACATACAACATCTTTGGTGACAACAGGGAGCGGGGGCAGGCCTTTCTGAAATTGAAAGAGGAATTTGCCAATGCGGGCTTTCCCCTGGAGGATGATGAATTGCCGGATTATCTCCCCCTTGTGCTTGAATTCGCCTCTATAGCCAGAACGGAACACAGCCAAAGGATATTTATGATCCATAAAAAAGGAATTGACAAGCTTTTAGCCGGATTGGAAGAGGACAACAACCCTTATCAATGGGTATTGCGCGGCTGTATTCGGGGCATCGATTCCTTGCTCAAAAAAACGAAAGCCTCTTAAAGAGTTTCTTAATAAAACTTTGAAATGGAGGAAGTTTCATGAGTTTGCTGGATCAATTTCTGTGGCTGATTTTCCCATATATCATGTTAACCCTGTTTGTGGCGGGTCATATCTACCGTTATAACACTGATCAGTTTGGCTGGTCAGCCAAGTCCAGCCAGTTTTTGGAAAGCAGGCAACTGCGCTGGGGCAGCATTTTGTTTCACTGGGGCATTGTGTTCGTGTTCTTGGGACATGTGGCGGGTCTCCTGGTCCCTAAAGGTTTTTATGAGTCCATTGGTATAACTGAAGGGATGTACCATTTTGCAGCTGTATGGCTTGGGGGAGCTGCCGGCGTGGCCACCCTAATCGGCATCATTATGCTGTTGATGCGGCGGATCACGGTTCGCCGCCTGGTGGTTAACAGCGGGATAAGTGACTATGTAGTGCTCATTTTGTTGACTTTTGCCATTGGGACTGGTTTTACGAATACGGTGGGGTATACAGCAACGGGAGGCACCTTTGATTATCGTGAAACAATTGGTCCCTGGATCCGGGGCATTTTAACCTTCAGACCCGCTGTTGAGCTGGTCGCCGGAGCACCGTTAGGTTTTAAGATTCACATTTTGGCCTCTTTTTTGCTATTTGGTATTTGGCCCTTTACACGGCTCGTTCATGTCTGGAGCATACCGCTGGAGTATTTAAACAGACATTATGTGGTGTACAGAAAAATGCGTGCCAAAAAAATATAAATTTCCAGCATGGATCAAGAGTCATCACAACATATAGGCTGCTCTGTTTGAAGCCAAGCACCGCCTTATTAACCTGTGAGCGTTAATAAGGCGGTTTTTAATTGGATAAGCAACATGACAAATAACACAGTAAATGTGATGTCGATTTTGTGAACAGTAAAATTAGTGATTCCAGTCACGGTGATTATCATTCCCAGTGAGTTACCTTAAAAATGAAATTAACAAAGGAGTGATACACATCATGGGTCATAAACCTCACCGCACTAGAAATAGTTTTTTAAAGTCCATACTCGTTTTTACCCTTATTTTCAGTTTTTCTGTTTTGCTGTTAGGCGGATACTGGATTTTTGAGTCGGCAGCACCGCGCCCGGCCCAGGTGGTTGCTCCGGACGGGGAAGTGTTGATGACGAAGGAGTCGATTCAAGGTGGTCAGGCCGTATTTCAGAAGTATGCCTTGATGCTTTACGGCAGTGTTTTGGGATATGGCTCATACCTAGGACCGGATTATACAGCTGAGGCATTGAAAATATATACGGAGGGCATGCAGGAATATAAGGCAAAAGAACGCTTTGGAAAGACTATGGAAGCTTTGTCGCCCGACGAACAAGTCATTGTAAAAAATGAAGTCATTAAAGAAACCAAAGAGAACCGCTACATTCCGGAGAAAGACATTCTTCCACTGACCGAGGCCCAGGTATATGGATTAGAAAAAGTGAGAGAACATTATCGCACGGTATTCACAGCAGGAGATGGCTGGGGGATCCGGCCTGAACTGATTAAAGAAGAGCATATGCCTGAAACAAACCGGGCCTGGGTTGCGGAAGGGGACCAAACCGAACAAATTGCGGATTTCTTTTTCTGGACGGCATGGATTTCCAGTACTTTGCGCTTGGATGATGAAATTACGTATACCAACAACTGGCCTTACTATGAAGAAGCAGGCAACACGATGACCATGTCTGCTGTTTGGTGGAGTGGTGTGAGTGTCACCTTGTTGATCTTCTTCGTTGCGGTCGTCTTATTCTTCTTCTATCGTTATAACTTGGGGATGCAAGAAGCCTATACCAAAGACCGTTATCCCCAATTTGATATCAATCAGTTGCCACTGACTCCATCCCAATTGAAAACAGGAAAATACTTTGTTGTTGTCGTCCTTTTGTTCTTTGCGCAAGCGATGTTTGGAGGGTTATTAGCCCACTACTACGTTGAACCCGACAGTTTTTATGGCCTGGATTGGGTTGCTGACCTCTTTCCATTCAGTATAGCCAAAGGATTCCACATGCAGCTGGCTATTTTTTGGATCGCCACAACTTGGCTGGGGATGGGCATTTACATCGCACCCATCGTCGGTGGTCATGAGCCCAAGCGGCAGGGATTGCTGGTCAATATATTATTCTGGGCGCTGGTCGTATTAGTAGGAGGAAGTATGGTAGGCCAATGGTTAGGTGCCAAGGGTTACTTAGGCAACTGGTGGTTCTTGTTTGGTCACCAGGGATGGCAGTATCTAGAGCTGGGTCGTTTTTGGCAATATATCTTGGCCCTTGGCATGGGAATTTGGCTGTTTATCGTCTATCGCGGCATTCGCGGCGGCCTTAAAAGGGAAACCGATAAAGGCGGACTGATCCACCTGCTGTTTTATGCGGCCATTGCTGTTCCAGCTTTCTATATCTTTGCTTTCTTCTTTAATCCAGGTTCACACTTTACGTTTGCGGATTACTGGCGCTGGTGGCTGATTCATCTGTGGGTTGAAGGCATTTTTGAAGTGTTTGCGGTTGTGGTGATTGGTTTTCTCCTTGTGTATATGAAGCTGGTGACTAAAGCTTCAGTTGTGCGGGCTTTATACTTTCAGCTCACCTTGCTTTTGGGCAGTGGTGTGATCGGCATTGGTCACCACTACTACTACAATGGTTCACCTGAGATTTGGATTGCTTTGGGTGCAACCTTCTCAGCCTTAGAAGTCATACCGCTGACCCTGTTAATACTGGAGGCCTATGAGCAATACAAAATGATGAGAGACGGGGGAGTTCAGTTCCCGTACAAATTAACATTCTGGTTCTTGATTGCCACAGCAATTTGGAATTTACTTGGTGCAGGGGTATTAGGCTTCCTGATTAATCTTCCGGCTGTCAACTACTTTGAACATGGCCAATTCTTAACGGCAGCTCACGCCCATGGCGCCATGATGGGAGTCTACGGCATGTTTGCCATTGCGGTTCTGATTTTCTCCCTGCGCAACATCGTTAAACCGGAGGCTTGGGATGACAGGCTGCTCAAATGGTCCTTCTGGGGCTTAAATATTGGCTTAGCAGGCATGATAGCTGTCACCTTGTTGCCCATTGGTATCCTGCAGTTTCAAGAGGCGTTTCAATCGGGATATTGGGCTTCCCGCTCTGCCGCGTTTTATGAGCAGGACATTATTCAAACCCTGTTAACTTGGCGTGCAGTGCCTGATACCATTTTTCTGCTTGGTATACTGCCGCTCATCTACTTCTGTATCAAAACATTGTTTGCCACCCGCGATGTCACACACGGGGAAGGGGAAGAGTTACCAATAAGTGATCCGGATGAAACTGATGATCCGGGGTACCCCCATGATCCGGATCATGCTAAGCATACGCCTTCGTTTTAAAGTGCAATACAGAAGGCGCAAAAAGATAAGACGTCCGAAGCTGTTGTTCGGGCGTCTTTTTTAGCGCTGTAACATTTCCCAATCTTTAAAGATCTGCTGATGGGGGATAGAGACGCTGACCTCAGTTTCCAAGATATTTGGTTTGCAAATAACGGGCGTGCATGCCGGTGAAAAAGGCTTCTTTGTGCCAGTCATCCAATCCCAACAGTCTGCTTAAAACAGAACGGAAGTATGCTACAAAGTTGATGTTTTTTAATCGCTGGTAAACAGAATAGAAACTCATCTATGAGGACTCATATAAGGCAATACCACAAATCCCTCTTTTACCAGAGTTTCTGTTGCTTTAATCGTTTCATAGTTGTCCGGAAGCAAATACTTTTGATCGGCAATCACCTTGATTTTAACCCAATTTACCATACCAGCAGCACGGGCAATTCTGGCTATCCGTACAGCTTCATCGCTGTTTCGTGCTCCTGATGTGTTAGGCAGTAAGATAATGTCCTCAGGGATATAGTTCAAAATGTTATCTCTTGGGGACTCAAGATCAACTCTGCGTAAAGCAACGGTAACGACTTGGGTACCTGAGCGTTTAATGGCCTCTGCCGTTGGGTTTAACTGGAAAACTTGCCTGTACCCAACAATAGACGGCTCTCTAAGGCCATGTCTCCAATCTGTAAAGCATCATTCATCTCAGCTCACCTCTATTTTCTGTTTTCCACAATGCCAGTGAGGGTTAGCACGGTGTTCTCTCATATGAGACCGATTGATTGACCATGAGTGCACTTTGGTCATTATAACGTTTGCTCGGGGCAATCAGGATACGAACTTGATCACATGGTTAACATTTTTTGATAGATGAGCCACTGGCCTGGGCAAAGCCATTATTTGTTTTTCGTTGACAATTTGATGACAATTAGCACCAGAGAGGGGTTCTGAGAGGGTTTTTGCGTGTTGAAAATAAGTTCGCTTCACATACTGAGGATGAATATGGAAGGGAGGAAACGGCAATGATGACATCGATTTATCACAGGTACCGCTGGCTGGAGTGGATCACGACGGTTGATCACAAAAAAATCGGGGTCATGTATTTGGCGGCCGGTTTTATCTTTTTTCTTTTGGGTGGTCTGGAAGCGATTCTGATGCGCATTCAACTGATGTTTCCCGAAAATAGTTTTTTAGGGGGTTCTACTTATAATGAACTGTTGACCATGCACGGAACAACCATGATTTTTTTGGCTGCGCTACCTTTGTTGTTTGGGTTTATGAATCTGATTGTGCCGTTGCAGATTGGTGCCAGAGATATGGCTTTTCCTTTTTTAAATGCCCTTGGTTTTTGGCTGTATGCTTTTGGGGGGGTATTATTGTACCTTAGTTTTTTCCTGGGAGGAGCCCCGACAGCAGGTTGGACCGCTTATGTCCCTTTAGCAACCGAATACAGCGGTTCAGGGATTGATCACTATGTTTTGGGCCTGCAGTTATCTGGTGCGGGAACATTGATGGGTGGCATTAATTTTTTGGTCACTATATTGAACATGCGCGCTCCAGGGATGACGTTGATGCGTATGCCTCTGTTCACTTGGACCGCATTTGTGAGCTCTGCATTGATTGTGTTTGCTTTTCCAGCCATTACGGCTGCATTGTTTTTAATGATGATGGACCGCCTATTTGGAGGAAATTTCTTTAATGTGGCAGCAGGTGGTAATGCAATAATCTGGCAGCATCTGTTTTGGATATTTGGACATCCAGAAGTGTATATTCTCGTTTTGCCAGCTTTCGGTATCTTCTCGGAAGTGCTCAGCACCTTTTCTAAAAAGAGACTGTTTGGCTATCAGAATATGGTTTTCGCCACGATACTGATTGGATTTATAGGCTTTATGGTTTGGGCCCACCACATGTTTACTGTGGGCATGGGGCCTTTTGCCAATATTTTTTTTGGGTTAGCTTCTTTTGCTATTGCCATTCCGACGGGAATCAAGGTATTTAATTGGTTATTTACCTTGTGGGGGGACGCATTCAGTTTAAAACGGCGAACTTGTTTGCCCTTGGTTTTATACCTACCTTTGTCATCGGTGGCGTGACCGGAGTAATGGTCAGTGTCCCTCCGGCTGATTACCAGTTTCATGACACTTATTTTGTCGTGGCCCACTTCCATTACACTTTGATTGGCTCGGTTATTTTCGGTTCATTTGCTGCAGCCTATTATTGGTGGCCTAAAATATTTGGCCGTCTGCTTAATGAGCGGTTGGGCAAGTGGCACTTTTGGCTGTTCTTAATCGGTTTCCACATGACCTTTTTTGTGTTGCATTTTGCCGGTTTGATGGGTATGCCCCGTCGTTACTTCACATATTTAGAGGGATACAATCTGGCTGCCATTAATTTGGTCAGTACCATTGGTTCCTGGATCATTGCGGCCAGTGTGCTGATATTTATCACCAATGTCATCTATACCTCGGTTCGAGGCCCCAAAGCCAAAGCTGATCCCTGGGACGGACGTACTCTGGAGTGGGCAGTGCCCACACCCATACCCTTCTAAAATTTTCGGCAAATCCCCAAGGTCAGGGGCCTGGATGCTTACTGGATTGAAAAGAGGGGGGGCACAGGCGAGCTTATCCCGGCTGAACCTCCGGGTAAGATTCACATGCCTGATCCTTCCTTGCTCCCGTTTATCATGTCACTGGGTGCATTTGTCGGCTGTCTGGGCTTGATTATGTATCGTTTTGAGCTTGTCTTTGCTGGATTTGGCTTGACACTGTTGTGTATGCTCATCCGCTCGGTTAAGGAATATAAGGGCTATGAAATTGAAGTGAGGACTGACAGTTAAGCCTGTTATCCTAAGCAGAGGGTAAGCATAGAGCTTCCCTCTTTATTATTTGTGAAAGAGATATGACAGATGAAAGAGATATGGCACAGAGAATTGCTTGGCCATGACGTTTAAGCCTTACAATCCTTCCCTTATAGAACGATTTGATTTACTATCTGCAGGGTTTGCTGGCCTGATTCTGTTGCTTTCGGCCATATTATCGTGGGGGATTATCAGTGATAACGGTTTGGATATGACCGTTCGCCCCGATGCTAGTACTCAAGTTGTGAATGAGGACAGTGACCACTTCAAATCTCCCTATATATTGGAGGTGCGGACCCGGACGTCAGAGGAAGCAAGCTTGGAGTTGAAGGTGCGTTGTGAGGAGGTAAATATTCCCCTGGAGGCGGCTCCGGCGCAGGTGACAGTGCCAGGCATGGAAACTTACAAGGACGTTATTTTCATTATTCCTGCCACTGGGGATGTTCCTGAAGGACGCTGGCCCATCTGGATTGACGCTTATGCTGAGGGGGAGGTGATAGCCTCCGTTAAAACAATCTTCTACAACCAGCACACCCAACCATAACTTACATTCTTAAAAGGAGGTATGCATGGTGAGAAGCTTGGTTTTTTACGTTGGACTAGGAACGTTAATATTACTTATTACCTTAGTAGCTTCTTTCGTTACTGTTGACTGGGGGATGGCCGACGGTTACGGCGAACCCTATTGGGGAGATTCTGTATTAGCCACTGAGGGACAGCGGGTGATTACCCAAGCAGGCTGTCTGGCTTGCCACAGTTACCGCGGCCAGCTAGGTCAAGTAACAGGACCACCGCTGGATGATGTTGGGACCCGCCTGAGCAAGGAAGCCATTGAAGGTTTTATTCGCAACGGAACCCAGATTATGCCTAGTTATGAAGACATCTTGAGCGATGAGGAAATTGAACTGCTTGCTGAGTGGCTCAGCCATTTCAAAAGTCCGTATGAAGAAAGATAGGGAGGGGATTGTATGAACCAAGCACGGGCAAGTGTAATATACGACAATGCCAACAATGTGGCCAGTAAGTTTTTGTTGACCAGTGCCTTTTATCTTATTGTTGTGGCATTGGCCGGGATGTTAATGAGTTTTTACCTGATCAGACCGAGTACATTCAGTTTTGTAGACTTTGTGGCCATGCGCAGTATCCATTTGCAGGTCATCATTTTTGGCTGGTTGTCCATGGGTTTGATGGGTGCCATGTATCATATTATTCCCAGAATCGTTAAAAGGGATTTGTATTCCCGTGCCCTGGGCAATTTGCACTACTATTTGATGCATGCCGGGATAGCCTTAATCATCGTCACATTGTTGATGGGCTATAATACAGGACGTGAGTATCTGGAACCGGTGCTGATTGTCAATATAGCTGTGGCTATTGTCTGGGTGATCTTCTTTTTCAATGTGGTAATGACGATTGCCAAAGGAAATCCACCCCAATTTTCGCCTGCCTTAAACTTTATGATGCTCTCTATTGTCTACCTTGGGGTTAACTATGTCTGGAATACTTTTATTCCGTGGACTGGTGTCAGGGATAACCTCTCCATATGGACCTTTGCCCATCATGCAGTCAATGGCTGGTTTATGTTTGGGTTAATCGGGATTTTTTATTATATTATCCCCAAAATAACTGGATTGGAAGGTAAAGATGCGCCATATCCGCAATTTTTAAGTAAGATTCACTTTTGGGCTGTGTGCATCTTCATTCCGCCTTCTGTTCTGCACCACCTGTTGTACAATGAGGCGCCGGTTAATAATTTTTGGAAGTACTGGCCGCATTTATTTCTATTTCCCTACCTGTAAGAGTGTTGAAAGACCCTTACGAACCAGAAGAACAGAGCGGAAACAACAGTCGACGTACTGATCAAGGGGGAGCATATTCACTCCCCTTATAAATCCCCAAGGGTTAAAGGCAAGAGATCTCGATCATAGGACAAATGGATTGCTTTACATTAAATTGAAATTTATGATGAAAAGGGAGACTTTAATATTTAATATAAGATAAGTTGCAGAAGAGGTAAAACTGTAAGAAGTGCAAAATGTGGAAATAATGTACGGAGTAGCCAGATTGTTCTCCCCTTTGTTGTAAAAGGACTGTCCAGATGATTAAACACACGCAAAAAGGAGAGACAACCATGCATTACTTTATTTACTTTGTGATTATCGTCAGCTTTTTTGATAATTTTAGCCAGTTGCCCATTATTTCTCTCTATGCTAAAGAGCTGGGAGGCAGTCCTTTTCTGATTGGCCTAGTGGTGGGCCTGTATTCCTTTAGCAACATGGTGGGTAATGTGGTTGCCGGCCGGTGGATCGACCGTTGGGGACGCAAAAAAATCATGGTGGCTGGCATGCTCATGGCGGGCGTTAGCGTGGCCTTGTATGCCTTTGTCAGCACTGCACAGCAGTTGGCTGTGGTACGCTTCTTACATGGCATAGGGGGCGGTTTGTTAGTACCCGCTGCTTATGCCTTTTTGGGAGACCGTACCAAAGGCAAAGGACGGGGCCAGGCGATGGCCTTGTCAGGAGCCGCCATAGGTGTAGCTGCCATTGTCGGCCCGGCTTACGGGGGCATTATCGCCCAGCGGCTGGGATTGGACTGGGTGTTTGTCAGTGTGGCCATACTGTTGATCTTGACAGCAGTGTTGGTCTTCTTGTTTTTGCCGGACCATTATCAGGGTGCAGGGAGCGTGAAAGCGGATCGGTATGACCTGCTGAGGCTGTTGAAGGATCCTCAGTTGAATCAGGCTTATTTGGGTGCGTTTGCCTTGATGTTTGCAGTAGGGATCTTAACTATGATGTTACCGTTGAAAGTGCATGCTCTGGGCTTTGGAGCAGCTTTGACAGGCGTGCTGATGAGTGTCTATGGCTTGGTGGCCATTATATTGTTTGTCCTGCCTACCAACCGCTTGTCTGACCGGTTGGGGCGCATTAAACCGATGATATACGGTTTGCTGTTGCTCGGCACGGCGTTGCTGGTCTTAAGCCTGGTCAGCATGCAACCTGCCATGTTTATAGCCATGGTGGTGTTTGGGGCTGGCTTTGCCTTGCTGTTTCCCGCCATTGCGGCACTGGTGGTTGATCAGGCGCGTGCAGAAGAGAGGGGACGTGCATTTGGCTTGTTTTATGCTTTTTTCTCTCTGGGGGTTGTAATTGGTCCCCTGGTGGTGGGTAGTTTGGCTGTAGCCCCTGATCATGGCTTGCTCGTAGGTGCGGTTGGGATCTTGCTGATGGGCATAGTGTTCATCGCCCGCAACCGCATGGTTCTGTTCGTCAGTCACAAGTGAACATGGTGTAAACAAATTAACCAAGAACGGCGGGATAGGATGGTTCAAATCTGGTTGGGTATGAATGTCCTGTTTGTCATAGCAGTCCTTGTCTGGAGCTGGCAGAAGGAGAGCATTTCCATCATCATTGATTTAGCCAAATTAACGTCGCAAACCGCCTTAATCCTTTTTCTGGTCAATGTGAATATGTATTTTATCTTTCTGGTGATTCGTAAGAGCAAAGTAAGAAAAATCAAAGTATCCCTGGCCAAAATTTCCAGATACATGATGAAAGCGCATATTCCCCTTGCGGTGACCGGAACCTCGCTCATCCTTATTCACGCTGTCTTGATGTTGCTTTACCACACCTTGTCTGTTATACATATTAAGATGCTCAGTGGAATGGCTGCCCTATTTGTCCTGGCCGGTGTTTTGTCCAGTGGATACTTGAGGCACAAAAAAGCCTCTGGAAAGAGACGCAAATGGCACTTGGTTATGGCCTTTATTTTTATGGGGGTGGCTATTATACACATTTTCAATTAGTGTGATAATGATCAAACAAAACGTGATTACAGTCACTGTTTAGTTGGTCAGGCTGCGTTATGATAAAACCTGCAAGGCATTACTAGAATCAAGGAGGAATAGGTATGTCTAACATTGTGGCTCAAATCGATGTCAGGCCCATCCCACCCCGGGATAAGCATCCGGCCATTTTCCGCATGTTTGATGAGCTAGACCCTGGAAAAGAAATGGAACTGATCAACGACCATGATCCAAAACCATTATTCTATCAGTTCCAAATGGAGCGCCCCAATCAGTTCACTTGGGAGTATCTGGAAGACGGGCCGGAAGTATGGCGGGTTAAAATAGGAAAAAAATAAATCGCTGCAACACGAACAATAAGCGATTTTTGAAAAAGAGTCGCCATTCATTTTTCGACCTTGCTTGGCTTGAGGGCTGAGCGCTTATCGACGAACACCCCGTATGTCCTCCTGACATACGGGGTGTTTTACAGTGTTATTCTCGTTAGCGTATCATTGTTTCTATCCGATTCAGCAATTTGTCCGTCTCAGTTAACAGCCCCGTTGGCAGAGGGGCGATGCCCTGACGGTCACACTGACGCTCATAGTGCAACCTGTCGATTTCCCGCCAAAACACAGCCAGCCGGATATGAGACAGTTCCTCCAGTAAACCAAAATCCGCCTGGTGACGAACAAGTACGAGTTTGGGATAATCAGCTTGTTTAAACCCTTCCACAAGTGCGAGATCATAATCACCTAAATACCGAGCCAAGAGGAGTAACTCTTCCAATGTGCGTTCCTTCTGGTGGGGCATGGTCAGCCCTATTCCGTGCGGAGATTGAATCAACGTGGTCCGTGCGCCAGCCTGGCGGTGAGCCCAGGTGTCACTTCCCTCCCGGTCCAGCTCAAAATGGCCATGATCATGCTTAATCGTAAAAATTGACAACTGGTGGTGGCTGGTGAGGTGCTTAATCAATCTGGTCATTAACGTGGTTTTGCCGCTGTTCTTATAACCGACGATTTGTATAACCGGGATTTGGTCTTGGTGTTTAAACATAAAAATGCCCCTCATCCGGCCGTTCCAGCCACATCACCTCTATTTCCTCGCCAGCGTGGAGTGGTTGGCCCGTACCCGGTATAATCAGCAGCCCGTTTGCTTGAACCAGTGACGATGCCACCCCAGACTTATCCACACCCACCGTGCTGGCCAGCACACGGCTCCCTCTCACTTCCAGCAGTCCCCTCATCAGGCGAGTGATCCGTTTGTTGTTAGGGATATCGTGGACCAGCACCGCTTTTGATCTGGGCAGATGGGGATGGGCTGTGGCTCCCAAGGCGCAGCGCAATACGGGACGGGTGAATAACTCAAAACCAACAAAACAAGCTGAAGGATTACCTGATAAACCAAATATCCATTTGGATCCTATTTGGGCAACGGTGGTTACGCTTCCTGGGCGCATGGCCACTTTGTCAAACAGCACATCGGCCTGAAGAGATTGGCACACGTAAGGTATACAATCATAGTCCCCATCAGCAGCCCCGCCTGTCACAATCAGGTAGTCTACTTCCTCTAGCGCTTTTGCAACGACCCGGGTACATAGCTCCGGGTCATCTTTAATGATGCCGTAAAAGCGAGGAATGGCCCCTAACTGGCGGATTTGGCTCTCCAACATGTACGAGTTGCTATTGCGGATTTTGCCAGGTTCGAGAGGAGCTTCCACAGACAGCAGTTCCGATCCTGTCACATAAATGCCCACCACCGGCTGTGTGAACACTTTCACTGAGTGATACCCAAAAGTGGCTAACATGGCCATCTCACCGGCAGAGATACGTCTGCCCCTTGAGGCCAGCACTGCCCCTTGCGGTGTGTCTTCCCCTTTCCGGGCAATGTTTTCACCTGGCTTAACCGGCCTTTTTACTTGAATAAAAACGCCATTTTCCGTCTCCTGTTGTGTCGTGGCTTCCAGCATCACAACCGCATCTGCACCCTTTGGAACAGCCGCACCAGTCATGATGCGCACAGCCTGCCCAGGGCTTACCTTTTTCTGGGGCAGATGGCCGGCCCCTACAGAGCCCACCACTTTCAGTTGCACAGGAAGATCAAAAGTGGCCAGCCGTGTGTCGTCTGAAAGCAGGGCGAAGCCGTCCATAGCCACCCGGTCAAACCAAGGTACCGGGTGGTCGGCAATCAGATCTTCAGCCAGGTATCGGCCATAGGCTTCAGTAAGGGGCACCACTTCCGTTTTACCCGGCTTTGCCCTAGCCATGATCAGTCTGAGCGCTTCCCCCAGCTCAATGGGCACTCTCTTTTGTTTCATAAAAGATACAACTCCCGTTTATCTTCGTCGTCCTAAGTGTATTACAAACATGAAGGGTGTATTACAAATGAGGGGTTTCATGTTTTAACTTTAACTTGCGCCACCTGCGTTCCACTTCTTCTTCAAGCGATTTTAGCACAGCTTTGTTTTCCTCACGTAACAAATGTTTCGTTTTGCCCATCATTTTTAACCAATCAGTCAAGGGAATGCGGGCTTGTTTGGCTTCAGGATCATAAGTGATCGTCGTTTCACCTTGCTCAACTTCATAGAGCGGGAAGAAGCAGGAGTCCACTGCTGCTTTTAAAATTTGCTGGCCAAGCCGCTCTTCAGACTTCCAGTTTAACGGACACGTAATCAGAATCTTACCATAGACCAGACCTTCGTGCTTGGCATACCACTGAGCTTTGGCTGCTTTTTTCACCAGATCTTGTGGATAGGCTTCGCATCCGGTGAATACATAGGGGATGTTGGTCGCAGCCATGATTTGAGGTGTATCTTTATGATGGAATGGTTTGCCTTGTTGCTTTCCGCCAACACCGGTGGTGCTGGTCATGTGTCCAAGCGGGGTGGAATAAGACATTTGTGATCCTGTGTTCATATAGCCTTGATTATCGTATTCCAGCAAGATCATATTGTGGTTACGCAAAGCGGTCCCAATGGCCGACCCCATGCCGATGTCCATTCCTCCGTCGCCGGTGACCATAACAAAGGTGACGTCATCGGGAACCTCTATTTCACCACGCCGTTTCAGCTCAAAGAACGCTTCGACTGTTCCTGACAAAGTGGCAGGTCCATTTTGGAACAGATTATGAATAAAAGTTTGTTTATGTGCGCTATATGGATACGCAGCCGTTGTAATGTAAGCGCAACCAGTCTGGAATAACAATACAACATCTCCTTCAATACCTTTAAAAAACAGTTCCAGTCCGGGGAAGATGCCACATCCTGGACAGGCCCCGTGACCAGGAGCGATACGCTTGGGCTTCTTGGTCAACATTCTGAGAGGCGGAATTTTGACAGACAGCTTACCAGTTTTTTCGTTTTTGGTTACTTTGATCAGGCCTGATTTGAAATCATCCCCGCGCTGAAGTTTTTTGGGTGGGTTGAGCTTCAGCTCTTGATTCCCTGGTACCTGCCCATAATAGTCAAAGGGTTGTTCAGCATATCCTTTTTCGCTAGCGTCAATGGCCAATCTGAAGAAGGCCTGGGCATCATGGGGATAAAAGTCTTTTCCTCCCAGTCCGAAGATGCGGCTCACAACCACTGTGCGGTTGTCCCTGTCTTCTTGCAGGGCCGCTTTTACTTCATGGGTAAGGTTACCGCCATGGGAACCATAGGAGTCAGCCCGTTCACCAATGACCAACCCCTTTACGTTCTTAAGTGCCCGGCGTACATCTTCAGCTGGAAACGGACGGATCACATTAGGACTAATGACACCGGCTTTAATTCCTTGTTCACGCAAGCGGTCAGCCACGTCTTTAGCTGTCTCAGCAGCAGAATTTAACAGAAACAGGGCGACTTCCGCATCATCCATACGGTATAAGTCAAGCGTTTGGTACATTCGGCCCGATAATTGAGCATACTCAAGGGCAACCTCCTGGAACACTTCCAGTGCGTTTGAGAGCGCCACACTGAGTTGATACCTGTTATTAATTAAGTCGTCCCCGTGCATATGGGCCCCGATCGTAACAGGATGCCTGGGGTCACAGGCCCTGGGAAATCCGCTGGGCGGCTTGCCGATAAAGTTTTGCACCGTTTCTTTCTCAGAGAAGTAAGAAACTCTTCGTTTTTGATGGGAAGTGAAAAAGCCATCGTAAGCAACGATGATGGGTAAACGCACGCGCACATCTTCTGCGATTTTCAAGGCCATGATGTTCATATCATATACAGCTTGTGGCGTACGGGCTGTTAAAATGATCCACCCCGTGTTTAAGGCATAGTATAAATCAGAGTGGTCACCACGGATGTCCAGAGGACCGCTGACAGAACGGGTAACCAGATTAAGCACCATGGGAAAACGGGTCCCTGACTGAACAGGAAGCTGTTCAAGCATGTATAATAAGCCATTGGCGCTGGTTGCATTGAGGACACGCGCGCCGGTGACCGCTGCACCATAACATATCCCGGCAGAACCATGTTCACCATCTGCTGGAATAAGCATGATGTCGTGTTCTCCTTTGAGCTTCATCTGATCCAAGTATTGGGCTATTTCAGTAGACGGGGTAATAGGATAGTAGCCCATCACATGATAGTTGATTTGTGCAGCGGCGATGGCGGCTACTTCATTCCCAGACTTAAAATCACTGATCTGTTTGGCGAGAGACATCCTCTTTTTTTCTTGGGTCATTTCCATTACATCGTGCTCCCTTCCACTGCTGTAAATGAATGAGGTGTACGGTGGCGTTCTGCGTATCCTTCTTCCTCAGTCACGGTTGTCAATGCGGTTGTGGGACAAGCTTCAACGCATTTAAGACACCCTTTGCAATATTGGTAATCAATACCTTTTAAGACCATCTGTGCCCGTCCCCGTTTGTCCTGTTCTTCCTCCCACACAAAACAAAAATCTGGACAAACGGTATCGCAGGCGGCGCAATTGATACATTCCTGCTGATTGAAACGAGGTAACAAGCCTTGGCGTGAGGGACTTAAATCCCGCAACACACTGGTGGGTTGGGAAGTGATGACCCCGCCTAGCTCTTGTGTCATGTAACCACAAGGAGTGGTCAAACGCTGGTCTGTTTCTGTTTCCACACCATCCGGGGCAGGGCAGGTTTGAAAACGAACTTCATGATACCCTCTGTCAAAGGTACGGATATTAGGTTCTACTAAGTGCGGGTATTTAGTTTCAAATGTTTGGCGAATCACTTGGCGCATATCTTCAGGATCTAAAAAGCTGCAAATACGGAACAAGGCACCCAACATGACCGTATTGATCTTTGTTTTCTCCTCCATGGCGATGCGGAGTGCATCAACAATAGCCAATGTGCCGTAACTGAGCTTCAAGTCAGCTCTGACCTGGTCAAAGGTCCGGGAAGAGTTGACCAGTACAATACCCTCTGGCCTCAGTCCGCTAATCACATCAACAGTTTTATATAAAGCCTCATGAAAAATCCCGATGACATGAGGCTCTTCAATGGGACTGTGATCTCGTATTTCGGTATCTGCTTCAGCAAAACGCACGAAGCTGCGGACAGGTGTTCCCTTCTTTTCAGATCCATACGTAGAAAAGTGGGAACCATTGATTCCCAACCCCAGAACGCCGGCTTCTGCCAGCATTTTGCCAGCTAAGTTTGCCCCTAAACCTCCAATAGACTCCAGTCGAATCTCATAAAATCCTAGTTGATTTGTCGTTGGCAGTATTGACATAAAGACCCTCCAGATTTTTAAAGTTACCAGGGTGATTATAGAAGAACAAATAGGGCCCGGCTATGATCTGTGTCACAGGTTTCCACATGATTGTCTGGTTAAACATAACCGGATATGAATGGTCATGTGGTGATAAATAAAGAAGAAGTAGGAGAGGGGTTATTCAACCTACTTCTTGGTAATCGTGATATTAACAGTGTTTTCGTCGACTTGCTCATACTGATAGTCATAGCCCAGTTGTTGGAGTTCTTCAAACAGGAATACCGGTACCCGTTCGTTGGTAATAATCAGTGATTCTCCAGGTTTCATTCGCGACAGTTGGTAGAGTGTACGCATCATTGGCTTGGGAGGCTCTAAACCCCGGTTATCTAAACGGTACACCTTTCCTTCTCGTTTCAGGTCTTTTTCTACTGACTGGGCAATTTTCTCGTCATCTACCATTGTCTGAGCTGGTGGTGAAGAAACTCGCGGTTTCTCCGGTGTCTTCTTTCCACCAAACAGGTTGGATAGTGAAAATTTACGTCTCTTTTTAGTAAAAGTGACAACCCAGTGATCGGCTGCACGCTGTTCAAGCTCATGTTGAAAACCTTTTGCTTTAAGCAAAGTTAATAAGGGAGTAGGTTTGAAGGTGGCGTGTAAGATAAATTGATCCCCTTCTTGCAAAGTTTTAACCACATTCATGATTTTTTGGAAGGGCTCTCTTTTATTCTTCAGATCTTCACGGACATCCAGTTCAACGACCCGGTTTTTCTTCGGCCATCGCCTCTCTTAATCGTGTATTGTACACCTTAGTGATACGTTAAGGTTTTCTGTTTTTATTGTATCGGTATCCTGACTGCTAAACTGTGATGCAAATCACTGTTGGAACCCCTATCCGATGGCATCTCTGTGAACGAGTGATCAAAATCACATTTCACTTCTTACTACTATTCTATACTTAATGTACAGGTACATTGTATCTTGTCCACTTATGAGGAAAGGGGCTTTTGATATGCACTCTGCACATACAGAACGTTTTCCTGCGTTTAAACCAAGGGATTATGATCAAAATCCGTTTATTGTGATATGGGAAGTAACCCGTGCCTGTGAACTCAAATGTTTACATTGCCGGGCTGAAGCCCAAAAAAAGCCAGATCCCAGACAATTGACCACAGCAGAAGGAAAACAATTAATTGACCAGATTGCAGACATGGACTCCCCTTTACTGGTTTTTTCGGGCGGAGATCCCCTGATGCGGGAAGATTTGTTTGAGCTAGCCCATTACGCTATTCATGAAAAAGGATTGCGTCTATCCATGACGCCCAGTGCTACTCCCCTTGTAACAAAAGAGGCGATCAGGAAAGCCAAAGAAGTAGGTTTATCCCGCTGGGCCTTCAGTCTTGACGGTTCTACAGCTGAAGTTCATGATGCCTTCCGGGGAACGAGTGGCTCTTATGATTTAACGATGCGTGCGATTGACTATTTGCGGGAGTTAGATCTGCCGCTTCAAATTAATACAACAGTGTCACGTTACAATTTGCATGACTTGCAAAACATTGCTGAACTCCTTAAAAAACTTGATGTTGTCTTATGGAGTGTCTTTTTCCTTGTACCTACCGGACGTGGGCGGAAAGAAGACATGATTTCGCCAGTGGAACATGAAAAAGTGTTGAATTGGTTGTATGAATTAAGTTTGGAAGCGCCGTTTGACATTAAGACAACGGCTGCTCAACACTACCGGCGGGTTGTGATTCAAAGAAAACGCAGAGCCGCAAAGGAAAAAGCCAATGCTGATTCTCAGCCGGCATATGAAGAAGCCCTAAATAAAGGAAAAATTAATCCCCGGGACGGGCTGGGACGGGCACCGCAAGGGGTAAATGATGGAAACGGGTTTGTTTTTATTTCCCATATCGGAGATGTATATCCCAGCGGGTTATTGCCCGTGCGCTGCGGTAATGTACGGGAGCAGCCTCTGGCAGAGATCTACAGAGAATCACCCGTCATGAAAGCTTTGCGTAATCCAGACCAATATAAAGGGAAATGTGGTGTTTGCGAGTTTAACAAAATATGTGGGGGCTCCCGCTCCAGGGCTTATGCCGTAACTGGAGATTATTTGGAGAGTGAACCCTATTGTGTCTACATTCCACCCAAATGGAGAGCGTTACAAAAGGCGAGAAAATCAGGGGATAAATAAAAGCACACAAAGTTAAAGTGGTGTGCGAGCTAAGTGTGATTGGCATCACATCATCAACAAATAAAGGTGGCCGACGCATCAGCCACCTTTGCTTGTGCTCAAAACCATTTCTTAGAGTTTCATCCCAATCTACTCCCAACCTAACAAGGCTTTTGCTTCTGGAGACATCATCGATGGATTCCAAGCAGGCTCCCACACGAGATTGATATCGACCTCAGAAACTTCATCCAGTTTCTGCAGTGCATGGCGGACGCCTGAGGTGATGCTGTCATGAAGTGGACATCCCGGTGTGGTTAAAGTCATGGTGATCATCACTTTGCCATTTTTTTCTTGGATGTCATATATCAAGCCCAAGTCATACACATTAATGCCTAGTTCGGGGTCCAGCACTTGCTTAAGTTGCTCAATAATTTTGTCCTTTACAGCGCTCATGGTTACTCCTCCTTACCAGACTCTTATTTTTTGAAAACAGAGAAGGTGATCCAGGCATATAGCAAGGCACTTAGTACATGCAATCCTTGCCCGGTATAAAAAAGGGTGGCCGATTTGAGCCATAAACTGATGGTCACAAGCAGGGTCGCCAGGATAAAAGCAGGGAAAAATAAGGCGCCCAACCGTTCATCCATCATTTCTTTCAGCGTGGGTACATTTACTTTACCAATTTGATTGCTATATTTATAGGTCCACCATAGAAAGGGAATAATTTTAAATAAATAGCCTAGTATGCTAAGTGAAATCCAGCCCATTAAAAACAAATAACTGAGAGCTACCAATTCTGAGCTGACAGATCGGCTACTGGAGACAGATATCCCAATAACAATAACTAGCAAAACAGAGGCGCCCACTCCGCCTGCGATAGCAGACAAGGCATATTTAAATCCCAGATCAGGGTGGCGCTTCATTCTTTTTTTCCAGATGAGCCAGACATGGTAAGCAAAAAGAATAAAGCCCAAACTGAGCAGCACAGCTCCAATTAGCATGAGCGGTGATGAACTGAAAAAATAGGAGCTGATCATAATGAAAATACCTGCAACAAACGTGAAAAATACGGGTAAACTGATGTCCATGGCATAACCGTGGGCCAACGTAAACATGGGAACCATCTTATAAGAAAAGCCGAAGATCAAGAGGGAGAACCAACTGATCAACCCCAAAGTGATATGGGTATATAACAGGGCCAGATGATATTGACCGATGAAACCGCCTACAGTCAGCTGCCCAACGAGGATTAAACCGAGAATGATCGTCAAGGTCAGTGAAAGTAATGAGGCAAAAACCATGACTGTCATCATATTCCATGAGGTAACTGCACGCAAAGACAATAGCATATTACCTAAGAATATAAGAAACCCAGCAACCAAGAGGGAGCCGAACAGAACCAAGCCTGCTGGTGAAAAAATGAAGAAAGTAATGGTAAAGCCAAGCAAGGCTATGACCATGATAATGAACTGTACATAGCCAAGCCCTTCTGAACGAATCCTGACCTGGAAAGCGACAGGTACCAGCTGGTACATCGCACCCATGGATACCATGGAGGCCCAGCCAATGAGCAGTAAATGCGCCACTGCCCACATGGCAGGTGTGCGAAAGTGGCCGCTCAACAGGTCATTTCCATAGATCAATAGTAATACTTGAGCCAGCACAAAGGACAAAATCCCGGTCAGGATAAAAGAAAACGGCAATTTTACACCGGGTGCTTTTGAGGTTAATGCTGTGGGCATCATAGGATCACCTTCTTTCTGTAACCTTATAGCTATAACACACAGTAATAAGTTCCTGTCTTGTTTAGGATGTGAAAAGAACAATCGGACCAGGTGAATATTGAAAGTGATTCTTATTATCGTATTTCTAGTGTAAGCCACCTACGGTACTTTGGCAGTGACTTGGGTCACAGTGGGTGTGAAAGGGCGAAGCTATAATGAGAAACAAAGGAAGGTGATAGGTATGAAATGGTATATTCCACGGGAACATGGCGCCTGGTCCATGTGGATCACACCGTATCTGATCGGTGCCTTTATTTCGCCATGGACCTGGATGAAAGTGATTGCTTTTGCCGGTCTGTTCTTCTTATATATGTCTTCGGCACCCCTGTTGGAGTATGTCAGATGCTCACGTAGAAAAAAAGCGTCTCCGCTGCCCAGTCTGCTTATTTTTTCTTTCACAGGTTTGCTTCTTATACTCTTCCCTGTATTGTCTGATCCAAGTATTTTGTGGTATTGCGGTATGGCATTGCCTTTCTTCCTGGTCAATCTCTACTCTGCACGCAGAAAAAAAGAACGGTTAATCATTAACGATATTGCTGCCATTATCGCTTTAAGCGCTTCAAGCTTATTGGCTGTCCATTTGGGCTACGGTGGATACCACCCGATCGGACTTTACGTGTGGCTTTTGTCCATCTTTTACTTTACAGGGACAGTTTTTCATGCCAAATCCATGATCCGGGAGCGGGGAAACCGCTTAATCAAGCGAGCCGCTAATCTGTATCACGCTTTGTATGTGATCATTCCGATTTTTTTCGGGCTGTGGTGGGTCAGCCTCATTTACCTGCCCTCGGCTTTGAAGGTATGGCTGACCCCTTTTAACAGTAAAATACGGCCGATAACGCTAGGGGTAATGGAGATCGGTTTTTCGGTTTTGTTTTTTATCATGAGCGTCTGGCTGATGGGCCAATTTGTGATCATTTAATGACATATCATCCTCAAGGCGCTAAAGGGTGATATATTTCACTTTCCCTTCACTATTTTTGAGCCATAATACTAACAGTAATATGAAGTGATGAAGAGATCAGCACAGTAAGCAGGAGATGGGGGTGAAGTGAAATGAGAGTATTTTTAAGAGCGGCTGATGAACAGGTGGCGGGCAATATTTTGCGCTTTCTTCAGTTTAAGTCGGATAAATTAACAGCGAAGGACCTTTATCAAGATTCTCAATTATATTTATCCACTATTAATGACAATAACTCCCCGCTGCGCCAGGGAAAGATCGTCATGGTCAATGACAAGGGATTAACAATGGAACTCAGGGATAGTAAAATCAGTTATTTAAGTTTTGTTCCTTGGGAAGCGGTTCATGAATTTAAGATTTCTTTGGCCGAACCGATTTATCTGGAAAAAAAGAAAAAAGCGAGATAGATTTGATCCTCTTGACTAACCAATGGTTGTCCAACCAAAGTGCACATGTTGAGGCAATGGCTTCTGAACGGAATGGACAGCCATTTTTGTGTTTGGCAAACAACATAAAGCCAGGCATCACAGCCTGGCTTGTGCGCTTATGGGGTTGGGTTTCTTATGACGATTTCAGTTTGTTTAGGATGCGCTTAAACAAAATGTTGTTCTCCAGATGAACGTGTTCAAACATATCAGATTCCAACTCTTCCAAGCGTTGATAGGTCATCTGGTAGGTCATGCACGCTCCTTCTGGAGGTTGGAAATCGCTGGTCAGATCGCGCAGTTGTTTGAGGATATCACCAGCTGTATCGTGTTCATCTTCCAGCTCAGCAATTCCTTTGATCAGTTTTTGCCGCGCTTCGGGTGTAGGGTTTTCCTCATGGGCTTGAATCAATGGGAATACATGTTCCTCTTCTTTCAGTGCATGTTGTTCCAATTCTGTTTTAAGGGTATGGAAGAGTCGGTGTACATCTGCCAGCTCTGGCCGGTCGGGTCCGTGAACGCGGAATACTTTGGTGACATATTGGCTTAGTTGGGGAAGTTCACGGTACAGATAGGCGTGATGTGTATCAATGATATGTCTGATGATATCTCTATAAGAGGCTTCCATCCAGTTCGTTTGCTGTTGGTCATGAGTTTGCTTTTGGGCATAATCCTCATTTAACTTATTTAGAATTTCTTCCTCATTAAGATTTTTCTCTTCAAGCACTTCTCCTAGCGGGCGATCGCCTCCACAGCAGAAATCAATGCGATATGCTTTGAAAATATCACTGGCTTGAGGGAAAATGGTGACAATATCACCTACCTTAGATGTGCGATCAAATACTTTTTCCATACTTAACCCTCCTCAGTCATTTAGATGGGTGACTTTAATCTATTATTTATTCTTGTCTAGATTTACTTTAGGCCAAAAATTTATTCTTGTCTGTGAGTACGATCACAGATATTGAGAATCATTATCATATATAATCTACTTCAAGAAATATAATCATTATCATTATCTGGTTTGATATTTAATCACGTCGTTGTAACATTAAAAGTGAAACCGACGTGACTGGGTCCGTGAGTCTCATGTCTCTGGATAGAGGATAATAAATATTAGTTAAGGAGATGAATCGATGATGAACCATACACCATTTGGATGCGGAGGAATGAATGTGGGTGACATGTCGAATGTTTCTCTCTCCGCTCCTTTGCAGCAATTAAAGGAAGAACATGTTTCACTGAGAAAAGCAATGGACGCATTTTATGCAACAGCCCAACGAATCGTACCTGGAAGCACAGATGACACTGATTTAAGGAAACAATTTAATACACTTCACGATCAAATTGCTTCTTTTACAAAGCAATTAAAACTTCATTCTAAAAAGGAAGATGATGGTTTGTTTCCGATGATGGCCAAATATATCGGCAGAGAGTCCGGCCCAATAGCGGTTATGGAATATGAACATCAGCAGGCAGAACAATATTTGAATCGTTTTCTTGAAGGAACCGAAGAGGCAAAGCCACAGAACAACAAGGACCAAATCAAGAGCATCACCCAATTTGCCATCGAAGCCTATTTCATCTTAACCGAGCATTTTATAAAAGAAGAAAACGTGCTTTTTCCAATGGCTGAAAACATGTTGTCAACAGAAGAGAAAGAGCAGTTGCAACAGCAGTTTCAGTAACAAGTGTTTGCAGAATCAGCATATATTTGGGCGTGGTACAGTACATGCCATAAAGGAGTAGTGGAACAATGAAACTGAAACCGGGTCAAGTTTTGTTCCATCAAGGCGAAACAGGCTCCCTTTATCACCTTAAAGAGGGCTTGCTTAAAATTGTCCGTGTGAAGGAAGATGGCACCTCCACACTGGTCAACCTGATTCTTCCAGGGGAAATTTTTCCCCATCATTCATTGTTGACACAAAAGGAGTATTTTGGCACCGCGGTTGCCCTTCTCGATAGTGAAGTGGAGGTCATCACCAGTGACAGCTGGTATCACGAGCTGGACCAAAACCCGGAGCGTCTAAAGGAGATTGCTTTGGTGTTGCAGGAAAAATTAAGGATGATGCAGCAGCGGATTGATCAACTGACTGCTGTGAAACCAGCGGAACGGTTTGAGCTAGCAGAACGGTGGTTCAGGCGTCATTTTCCCCATTTAGTGCTGGCTGATGTACTCAACCAGGAAGAAATCGGCCAGTTCATCGGTGTACGGCGTGAGACGGTCAACCGCTTGCTCAGGAAGCGTTGCTGTCCATAGCTCCCTAGAAAATTGGGCCATGAAAAATCCCTCCTTGAGAGGGATTTTTTATGATTGAATGGCTTTTCAACGGAAAAGCCGTGTTCATCTTCACCGGCTCAGGCCGCTTCAATGGAGGCATTGAGACTTGATGATTCACCACCTCATGCATGTTGTTCGATTATGTGAATCACATCTTGCTGTCACAATTTGTTCAAACAAAGGCCTAAACAAGTGACAGATATCACTGTAAGCAGCGAAGCGGGGTTTTAAAGTTTTAGATAAACAACAAACATGAGATAATAGAAAAAATACCTCTCATCCAGGAGGAAATGATGGTGAAGCACACCAAAACCTTTTTTTGTGATACCGTTCAGTTTGAAGGGCGGACCATTCACATTCAAGGACCGGTTGCCTATGAAGATCTGCAAGGTTATGATTTTCATGAAGGATTAACCGCTTTCAGGCCGCCTGAACAGCAGTATGAGGCTCTGCTGTCGATTGTCCAATTGCCCGAGGCCCGCATTATTGTTTCCTTAGACAGCAACATGGTGGTCGCTTATGTCACGTTTTTGTATCCCGATCCCCTGGAAAGGTGGTCGGAAGAGAAGATGGAAGATTTACTTGAATTGGGGGCTATTGAGGTGGCACCCCCTTACCGTAACTTAGGCCTGGCCAAACGCATGCTCCAAGTGGCCTTTCGGGATGATGCCATGGAGGATTATATTGTGATCACCACTGAGTATTACTGGCATTGGGATTTAAAGGGGACCGGACTGTCTGTATGGGAGTACCGCAAAGTGATGGAAAAGGTGATGGGCAGTGTTGGTTTGACCTGGTTTGCCACCGATGATCCTGAGATTTGTGCCCATCCTGCCAATTGCCTGATGGCCCGGATCGGAAAACGGGTGCCGATGAGCTCCATTGAAAAGTTTGACCGCATGCGTTTTAAACGCCGGTTTATGTATTAGTGCGGTCATGTATTAATGCTGTAAAGCAGTTATTCCGGATGTTGATAAAGCATGTAGAGTGAGCGGGACAAGGAGGTACAGGGTGATGCAAATAGAAGAAGTGATGAAACGGAAAGTGATCACTGTTTCTCCGGATACCACCATCGGGGAAGCCAGACGTTTGTGTCAGGAACACCGTATCCGTCACCTTCCAGTGGTTGAGGGGGAGAGACTGGCGGGGATTATTTCCGACCGGGATTTGCGGGACGCGCTTCCTTCTGTTATTCAAAAAGAAATTGAAGCGGATGAGATTTATGAGCTCCCTGTCTCTTCCTTTATGAAAAAGGATGTGATCACCATTCATCCTCTGGATTGTATTGACGATGCGGCATTAACGCTGTATACCGCCAAAATTGGCTGTTTACCGGTTGTCAGCCAGGGCAAGCTGGTGGGCATTGTGACTGAATCTGATATCCTCCATTCGCTGGTGGAGCTGATGGGGGTGGATCAGCCCAGTTCTTATTTAAAAATAGAAGTGGATGATACCACTGGCCGTCTGGCGGATGTGGCCCAGATTATTAAAGGGTGTCATGTCAATGTCTCCAATGTGTATGTCTACCCCAGCAAGAAAAAAGGCAAGAAAAATTTAATTTTCCGGGTGCAGACCATCGACCCCCGGCCCATTATTGAACGAATTGAACAGCATGGTTTCCGGGTCATCTGGCCCGAAAAGCTGGATTTCAAGCACCGGACAGCACATGATAGAACAGAAGAGAAGGAGCAAAACGATGACGAGCCGTCCAGCCTTTAAGCCGCTGTTCATATACAGCGAGCAGTTGCTCAACTATTTTTTCCATGATGAACATCCTTTTAATCAGAAGCGGATCGCCTTGACCAAACAATTGCTGGAATGTTGTGGATATTTAGCACAAGATCAGGTAGTGGCTCCCCGTCTGGCCACAGATGATGAGCTCATGCTTGTTCATGATCAGGATTATATTAAGGCGGTTAAGCAGGCCAGCCTAATATCAGATCAGACCTCTCTGGGGCAGGAGCACCCTGAATTTCATCCTTTTGGCCTGGGAACGGAAGACAACCCTCTTTTTCCTGACATGCATCAGCAAGCGGCCCTGGCTGTGGGGGGAACCTTGCTGGGGGCGGAGTTGATCGTCCAGGGACAAACCACACGTGTTCTTAATCTGGCTGGGGGGTTGCATCATGCACAGCGAGGTAAGGCTTCAGGGTTTTGTATCTATAATGACTGTGCGGTGGCCATTGAGTATGTGCGCCGAAAATATGGCATGAAGGTGCTGTATATCGATACGGATGCCCATCATGGTGACGGGGTACAGTGGATTTTTTACCATGATCCTGAGGTATTCACTTTTTCTATTCACGAAACTGGGCGTTATTTATATCCCGGTACCGGCCATGTGAACGAAAAGGGCATTGGTGAAGGGTATGGCTATTGCTTAAACTTGCCGGTGGACGCCTTCACCCAGGACAAGTCTTGGCTGGCTTGTTTTGAAAGCGGTTTAGAAGCCGTACTTCAATTTTTCAAACCGGATATGATTATCAGTCAGCATGGTTGCGATGCCCATTTTTATGATCCGCTGACCCATTTGGCTGGTTCCATGGCTATCTACGCCCGTATGCCGGAAGTGATCAAACAGGCTGCAGAAACCTATACGGGAGGGAAATGGCTGGCCGTTGGCGGCGGGGGGTATGATATCTACCGTGTGGTGCCCCGGGCCTGGGGATTGTTGTGGATGGTGATGAACGATGTTCCCATCAAGCAAGGGCCATTGCCTGAATCTTGGCTGGATGACGTCCTTCCTTTGGCAGGCGGGGGGCTGCCTCACTTATGGTTGGATAAGGATGATATACTGCCTGTTATCCCTCGCCAGCGGGAGATCGAGGAGAAAAACCGGCTGATGCTGAACCAGGCCTTATCCTATTTGCGCCAGCAAGTGGGATCCGGGTAGGAAAACTCACAAGCAAGCAAAAGAAGCGAGCAGGGAGTCCGACGCTGGTACGGAGGAAGCCCTGCTCTTTTTCATGGGATGATAGGTTGCCGTGGTTCAATCCGTTGCTCGGCCGTCAGTTTTTCGTCTTTGATCAGCTGTTCAAAAGGTTCCAAGCTGCTGAATAAGTCTTCCCACATGACATAACAATCGCTGTCATTCACTTTGACCACTACGCCCTGGGCGCCATCCGGTTTAAAAATGACCACATCCCCCACTTGAAACATAGGGCCCCACCTTTCTTTCCATTTTTTTGCAGGCTTGTGATAAGTGAACTGCTGTGAGTGCTTGTGGTTTGTTCTGTTTCTACTTCCAGCTTACCGGAAATGAAGAGACAAAGATGTTACATATATCACCATCACTGTATTGTTCTCAGAATTGTCGATTTTTTATTTTTGACACAATTCGTGATTTATGTCACAGGCAGTTGCGGGCAGCTTTGTTAAGATGAACAATGAACAGACTTGCCCTCACTTGGCCACCCCTAGCTTGTTGAGGGGAGGTGGCCAAGAAACAAGAAATATGATCAGACAAGGAGAGGAGTGTGGTAAGAGATGCACATTGTTGTTTGTATCAAGCAGGTGCCGGACACCAAAGTGATTAAAATGAATCCCAAAACCAAAACCATTGACCGGGCCAGTGCACCTGCAATTCTGAACCCGTATGATGCCCATGCGGTGGAAGAAGCGGTCCGCCTGAAAAAGCGCTACGGAGGAACCGTTTCTGTGCTGACTATGGGCCCCCCTCCTGCGGTGAAAGCGATCAAAAAGTGTATTGAAATTGGGGCAGATGACGGCTATATGATTTCAGACCGCGCCTTTGCCGGAGCGGATACCCTGGCCACCAGTTATGCCTTGAGCAAGGCAGTGGAGAAAATCTCCACACTGAAACCCATTGACCTCATCTTATGCGGCAAAATGAGCATTGACGGGGATACCGGTCAGGTGGGACCGGGCATTGCCCGTCGGCTGGATATTCCGCCCTTGACAGCGGTGAAAAAGATTGAAGAGATTAACATCGAAAAGGGATATGCCATCGTGCACCGCAAGCTGGAAGATGGCTATGAGGTTGTTCAATCTGCTCTGCCGTGCCTGTGTGCAGTGGAAAAAGAGATTAATGACCTTTCCTATGCCCCGTTGCCCAATATGATCAAGGCGGCCCGTTACCAGCCTCACATCTGGTCGGTGAATGATTTGGAGGATGTGGACCGCAAACAACTGGGCTTAAAGGGATCGCCAACGGTGGTCGGTAAAATATGGACCCCTGAAAAACCCCAAGGGGGCACCATGTTGGAGGGGGACATACAGGAGCAGGTGCAGCAAGTTCTTGATATTGTACTGCAAAAAAGAGAATTATTCACTGAATGGGAGGGAGGGCGATGAATCTGGATACGTTTAAAGGCGTGTGGGTGTTTATCGAGCAGCGTGATCAAGAAGTCGTCCCTGTCTCGCTGGAGCTGTTGGGGGCCGGGCGGGCTTTGGCCGATAAAAGAGGGGTTGAGCTGGCCGGTATTTTAATCGGTCATCATGTGAAAGGATTAACAAACACATTGTTTGAGTATGGTGCTGACACGGTCTATGTCTATGACGATCCTATCTTCAGTGAGTACCGTACTGAACCGTATATGCAAGCTGTGGTAGAGGCCTGCCGTAAATATAAGCCGGAAATATTGCTGTACGGAGCCACCTCAACAGGGAAAGATCTGGCCAGTGCCGTGGCTACTGATCTGGCAACAGGATTGACGGCTGACTGCACCATGTTGGACGTGGATCCGGAGACTGGACTGCTTGAAGCCAGCCGTCCGGCCTTTGGGGGCAACATCATGGCCACCATTTTATGTAAAAAGCACCGTCCCCAAATGGCCACCGTGCGTCCCAAAGTGATGAAAGCCCTTGATCCACAACCGGGCAGAAGGGGGCACGTGATTGAGGAACAAATCGCTTTAAAGGAAGATGAGGTACGCACCAAAGTACTGGAAGTGGTCAGAGAGACAACCAAGAGAACCCGCTTGGACGAAGCGGATATTATTGTAGCTGGAGGAAAAGGGTTGAAGGATGCGGAAGGATTTCAGCTTTGTTACCAGCTGGCAGAGGTGCTTGGCGCTTCTGTAGGTGCCAGCCGGGATGCTGTTGAGGCCGGGTGGATTGGCCATCATCATCAAATCGGGCAGACAGGGGTGACGGTCAACCCCAAAATTTACTTTGCCATTGGTATTTCGGGGGCCATTCAGCATGTGGTGGGCATGCAAAACTCGGAATTGATCATCGCCATCAATAACGACCCCAACGCCCCCATATTTCAAACCTGTCATTACGGCATTGTCGGTGATGCTTTCGAGGTCGTACCGGCGTTGATTGCAGCCTTTAAAGAGGCTCTGCACAGAGAGGAGGTTCAACATGCCTGAAAAATTTGATTGTATCATTGTGGGGGCTGGCCCGGCTGGTGTGTCCTGTGCCTATGCGCTGGCCAAAGCGGGATTGGACGTGTTGATCATTGAGCGGGGGGAATATCCGGGAGCCAAGAACGTGATGGGCGGCGTGTTGTACCGCAAAATGCTGGACGACATCATTCCGGGCTTTTACAAGGAAGCTCCGCTGGAGAGGCCGGTGGTGGAGCAGCGCTTTATGCTGCTGGATCGGGAATCAGCTGTCACATTCAGCTATAAAGGTTTGGAATGGGGCAGGGAACCGTACAACTGTTTTACGGTACTCAGAGCCAAGTTTGACCAATGGTTTGCCCAGAAGGCGGTTGAAGCCGGGGCCTTGTTGATTAATGAAACCGTAGTGCAGGAATGTATTGTGCAGGACGGACGGGTGGTTGGTGTGCGTACCGACCGGCCCGACGGGGATGTTTACGCCGATGTGGTGGTGTTGGCTGATGGTGTCAACTCCCTGTTAGCCAAATCATTGGGATTTCACAAAGAATGGAAGCCTGATGAAGTGGCATTGGCCACCATGGAAGTACTTAAACTGGACAAAACCACTATTGAAGAGCGCTTTAATCTTGAACCGAACCAGGGTTGTACGATTGAGATTTTTGGGGATGCCACCCAAGGTATTTTGGGCACCGGTTTTGTCTACACCAACAAGGACAGCATTAATATTGGCGTTGGTGCCTTATTGTCTGGTCTGATCAAACATAAGCTGAAACCGTACGAACTGTTGGAACGGCTGAAACAGCATCCTTTGATCCGCCCCTTGATCGCGGGCAGTGAGCCCCAGGAATACCTGGCTCACCTTATTCCAGAAGGGGGCTACCGTTCCATGCCTAAATTGGTAGGGCATGGGGTACTTGTCGTAGGAGATGCGGCTCAGCTGGTCAACTCCATCCACCGGGAGGGATCCAATCTGGCTATGACCTCAGGCGTGTTAGCTGCCGAGGCGATTATCACGGCCAAAGAACTCAATGACTTTTCAGAGAATATTCTGGACAGTTACCGGATTAATCTGTTGAACAGTTTTGTAGGCCAGGACTTGAAAAAGTACAAGGCTGCCACCCATCACTTTGAACGTTTCCCGCAATACTTTGAGCAGTACATTCCCATGCTGAACAGGGCTGCCGGCCGCTTCCTGACGGTGGACGGCACACCGAAAAAAGAGAAACAGAAGCAGTTGGTCCGTCAAATGGGGACGGTTGGCGAGCGGTTTAAAATTGCGCGGGATATACTCCGCGCCTGGAAGGTGATGAAAGGGTGAACATTGAGGAGAAACAGTATCTGGTTCGTTTCAACGCGGATACGGAGTCCCACTTAAAGGTGGTCAATGCAGATATTTGTGCCATCCGCTGTCCGGATAAGCTGTGCACCATCTTTTGTCCTGCTGAAGTTTACAAATGGGAAGGGGATCGCATGCATGTGGGTTTTGAAGGGTGCCATGAATGTGGCAGCTGCCGTATTGGCTGCCCTTATGACAATATTGAGTGGCGGTATCCCAAAGGTGGATATGGCATTGTGTTCAGACTGGGCTGAGCCGGTTCCCTGCGTAAGTACAGCGTCTGATCTGTCAGCCCAGAATTTACGGATAGTGTGATCAATTTAACTGCTAATCCGTCACCAACCCGGTATAGTAGGAATTGAAAACAAGGGGGGTGACAAAGAAGATGACAGGTGTCATTCTGGCCGGTGGGCAAAACCGGAGAATGAATGGGGAAATGAAGGGGTTGTTATCATTCGGTGGGGAAAAAGTGGTCGAGAGACAGGTGCGTAAAATGAAGACCCTGTGTCATGAGGTCATTTTGGTAACCAATCACCCACGCCATTATCTCCCTGTGTTTGGCGGTGCGATTCGGATCATTACCGACTTTTTCAAACATGGGGGGGCCTTGAGTGGCATGCATGCCGCCTTCTCTTTAGCCAAATACCATGAACTTTGGGTGGTGGCTTGTGACATGCCGTTTATCTCACCTGAAGCAGCCCGCCTTATGCAACAACACCGGCAGGAAAAAGGGTGTGATGCCGTCATTCCTGTGTTAAACAATAGATTACACCCTTTTCATGCCGTTTATCATAAGTCCTGTTTACCTGTTATGACGATGATGCTCCAAAAGCAAATTGATCAGCTTGAGGATCTGCTCCACTATTTGAATTGGGCAGCGGTCACCGAATCTTTTTTTCATGACCATGGTTTGAATTTGTCCTTTGTCACTGATTTCAACACTTTTGATGAATATCATCATCTGCTGCAACTGGAAGGGATACAAGTTCACAAATCACAATAAAAGGTTACTGAGAAAAAATATGGCGACCTCAACAGGTCGCCAAAAAAATTTGTTTCTATTGTACAGTCCTTCAATGGTTGTGCAGTCTTTGCAATGGCTGAGTAAAGTTGGTTAGATACGGCATACGGTAATGGGACATTGCTCACAGTGGCAAATATCTCTTAAATAATCCATATCTTTAATGATAATATAGCCTTGTTCCTGAGCAATCACCCCTTTTTGGGTCAAATCTCGCAGCATGCGGTTGACACTTTCCCTTGTCGCTCCAATAAATTCACCCAATTCCGCATGGGTTACTTTGTGAGAGATATGCCACCCCTGTTCAGTCTGTTTGCCGTACGTATTGGCCAGGCGGATTAAAGTTGAACACAAAGCGCCTGGCTTGCCATAAAACATCAAATCTCTCACTTTAGTTTCTGTGATACGATTCATCAGGCCCATCCACTTGATAAATTCAACCGCCAGATCCCCGTGCTGCCAGAGCAACACTTCCAAATCACGAGTTTGGATGACACCGATGATACTGTCTTTGGTCACCAAGGCATTGTAACTGTGCTTTAATGTGGTAAATCCCGCTAATTCCCCGACCAGATCACCCTCTTGAAACATGTGCAAAGTAAACTCTTTTCCTTCAGCGTTTGTTTTGGTCAGCTTGACTTGCCCCTGTTTGATATAAAAAAGTTTGTCGGCTGGATCCCCTTCCCAGAAAAGATAAGAGCCAGCTTCAAACGTATGGTCATACATGATCTCCTTCAGTTTTAGAAAGTTCTGTTCGGAAAGAATGGATGTGTTTTGCCACGTCCTACGTTCTTGGGTCAAAAAGGGTTGTCCTCGCATCATCACGGCCTCCCTGTTTTCATTCCTAGTTTCATTTTAACGGAAAGAGGGGGAGGCAACGTGTGATTGTGTCACAATTGTGTGACAGCGTGCCATTTGTAAACGAAACGTCACCAAAGTGTAAAACAAATGTCATTTTTTAAGGTTATTTGTAATGCCCTCCTATTTTTTTGGCCCGGTCCCGGGCCTGGCCTGCTGCAGTAAGGGAGGCGGCACGCAAAATGGCGGCGGCCCCGTATTTATGTTTAATATGATCCATGGCTTGGCTTAAACGTTCTTTTTTCAGTGTGGTGTCAAACAAACTGAGCTGCCGGCAGTGATCAGATTCCAATCCGGACAGCGTCACGCCGGCACTGCGAATCGGTTCCCCGTCCCAATGGGTGCGAAACAGATTAAAAGCGGCTTTAAACACATCCAGTCCATAGTTGGTTTTTTGGGGCAATTTAATCTGGCGGTGAAAGCCGGTGGGAAAATCAAAGCGGGCCCCGCGCACACCCACGGAAACGGTATCACCCACATATCCTTTTAGGCGGGCCCGGCGGCCTACCTCTTCACTTAATTCCAATAAAATCACTTTGATCTGTTCTATGGTTTCATAATCCCGGGGCAGGGTCATATGATGACCGATGGCCTTTTGTTCGTCATGGGAGCGGGGAGACACAGGGGAGTGATCAATGCCGTTGGCCGTTAACCACAGCCGTTCTCCATTAATGCCCCATTTTTGGGAGAGACGCTCCACGGGGGTTTGAGCCAATTGGCCGATGGTGCGGATACCCATGCGTTCCAAGTGGCGGCTTATGCGGCTGCCCACGCCAAACAGGGCGCGGACCGGAAGAGGCCACAACGTGGTTGGCAGTGTGTCATGGCTGATCTGGGCGATACCTGCTTTGTTTTTCTTGGCAAAATTATCGCAGGCCATTTTGGCTAGCACTTTATTGGGGCCAATGCCGATGCGGACATAGACGCCTACTTCCTGCTGGATCTTGTGTTGCAAAAGGCTGGCTACATCCCAGGGTTCACCACCAAATAAATGTAAGGTGGGTGTCACATCCATAAACTGTTCGTCGATGCTGTACGGTTCAACCAGGTCAGTGAAACTTTGCAAGATGGTGGTGATCTGCACTGAGATATCAATGTACTTTTGCATATGAGGTTTGACCACAGTGACAGAGGGACATTTTTGCTGGGCTTCCCACAATGCTTCTGCTGTTTCAATCCCCCACTGTTTGGCCAGGGGGCAGGCGGCCAGGATCACCCCGCTGCGCCGCTCTGGATCTCCGGCCACCACAATCGGTTTATGCTGCAGCGAGGGATCCGCTGTTTTTTCAATGCTGGCAAAGAAAGATTGCACATCGACCAGAAAAATGACCTGCTCCCGGGACATCTTGCTACTTGCTTTGTTCATGCTGGCTATCCTCCGTTCAGCAGCGCAAAGAATAGGATGCATAACTAGAACATATGTTCTATTATATAGCAAAAAAAGAAAAAATAGAAGTGGGAAAAGGAGGGAGAGCAACACATCAGATTGGGAAAAAGGAAGCACGAAGCCCCGAAAAATGATAGTAAGGATCCGGGGCTTAAACCAATGAGGATCAGTGGGACAGGTTAGGGTTTACGGGGATAATAATACATGGTGCGTCCGTTAAATAGCTGCAACTTGGCTTGATAGGCTTTAGCCAGATATTTGCAAAACTCATTGGCTTTTGATTTATCGCCGTGGGTGGCCCCGTCCGGCAACACAACTTGGATGTAGTGTTCCTCTCTTTCCTGGCCGCTCTCTTCAACTGTGACGGTTTCTGAGCCAACGCCGACGATCATATATTTATACAGCTCAGGATTGTTGCCTTTCAGGTAAAACCATTTGCCTTTTCCCTCCGGCTTTTCCACAATGGTATAAGGAAAAGCGGCTTCCGCATAATTCCAACCAAGTTGTTGGCCGGTTTTTGACGTCATGCTTATGTAATGGTCCAATTTTTGTTTCACATCGTCTAAATCGGCTGAGGTCACGGTGGATTCCTTGACCAGACGAATATAAGCACTTTGACTCACTCGAACTCACTCCTTACGCTACCACAGAATCCAGCTCTGCTAACATCTTAGCATTCAAGGCTTGTTTACACAACAAAAATGTCTCTCGGAGCGGAGGATCAGCATGAGACCCTTCTTAAATAGACAAAATAATTTGACTATTTGAAGTGAGTCTGCTATAATTGGAATACTCTACGTGCATCTATTAAAGCAAGGAGGGGTAGCCAATGAGACATGAGCGTTTGTACGACGTTTCTGAAAATGCAAACGTTCGCTTTGTAGGGTTTGCTTCAGACCGGGCACGCTATGATTTTGGTCTCGTCTTTACCAACCAATTTTTTGGCAAGCCGCTGGTCATCTGTATGCAAACCGGTCGTTCCACATTGTTGTCTGCTGATGAGGCGGAAAATGTTGAATACCTTCAACGCACATTTAATATCTCCTCCTGTGAAGAAGCCGAACAACTATCTGTCTTTTTTCAACACGCCATTCCGCGTATGACCGTTGAACCTGAACATGAGTAGCTGGCTGTGATTCATAAGAGTCCATATATATCAGTTTAAGACAGCCGTAATTAGGCTGCCTTTTTGTGTTTTCATAGGTATTAATGCTATACAAAATGCCTATTGACAAAAATAATATATCATAATACTATAATAGTGTAACATATTTGAAGCGGTTTCAACCCGAAAATAGGAGGATGCCAAATGGGTGAAATAGTGTGCCAAACCTGTGATAAAACCATTGCACATTTTGAAGACGAAAAAGTATCTGTCTTGTATGGTGTCTGTCCTCACTGTCATGAGTGTGATGAACTGAACAAAGAAGAAAGCTAAAGTGGATGAAAAAAGGTTTGAACATAGATAGAAGAGAAGGGCTGTCCCCCGGATTGCGGGTTCAGCCCTTTTTGTTTCACTGGTTAGCGGATGGCTTGGTATTCCTTGATGACCCGCAGATAACGAAAGTCAAAGTCCTCCGGTCCCTGAACAGGAAGTCCTTTTTCTTTATTTTGTAAAATGTAGGCTAAATTGTCTTCAGTAATGATCTCCCCTGGAAGTAAAATAGGAATACCTGGGGGGTAAATCATGATAAATTCGGCAATGATACGCCCAGCAGATTGATCAAAAGGCACCAGCTCTGTATCGGCATAGAAGGCGTCCCTTGGTGACATGGCCAGGCGGGGAATATTGGGCAATTCCACTGGGAGCGGTGTCAGCAGGTCTTTTTTATGACTGGCCATAGAAGCCAGTTCACGCAAAGCATCTACCAAAGTCTGAACAGTGTATTCCGTATCACCCGGCGTGATTAAACATAAAATGTTGTACAAATCACTTAACTCCACTTCAATGTTTTTCTCTTTACGCAGCCATGTTTCCACTTCATGTCCTGTTAAGCCCAGCTCGCGGACATGGATGAGCAATTTGGTGGGGTCAAGATCATAAATGGATTCATCTTGACCGATCATCTCTTCGCCCAGGCAATACAGAAAGGGGATGGCATTAATAGCTTCACGGGCCTGATTGGCCAAGGCAATCGCCTTATCCAACATCGTTTTGCCATGTAAGACCAACTGCTTGCGGGCCACATCCAGAGACGAAAGCAAAAGATAAGAAGTTGAAGTGGTGGTCAGCATGCTTAACACCGCCTGCACACGTTTGGCTGAAACCAGCCCTTCCTTCACGTTGAGGACAGAGCTTTGGGTCATGGACCCTCCCAATTTATGCACACTGGTAGCAGCCATATCAGCACCGGCTTGCATGGCTGAGAGGGGAAGGGCGTCGTGGAAATGGATGTGCACGCCATGGGCTTCATCCACCAATACAGGAATATGATACTCATGAGCCACTTGGACGATTTCCCTTAAGTTTGCCGCTACCCCATAGTAGGTAGGGTTGATGACCAGCAGTGCTTTGGCATCAGGGTGCTGTTCCAGGGAGGTGCGGACGCTGGAGGTGGTGATCCCGTGAGAGATACCTAGACGTTTATCCATCACAGGATGGATAAACACTGGAATAGCACCAGCAAAGATAATGGCAGAGAGGACCGATTTGTGCACGTTACGAGGAACGATAATCTTCTCCCCCGGTCCGCAAACACTCATAATCATGGCCATGATCGCCCCGCTCGTGCCTTGGACCGAAAAAAAAGTTTTGTCTGCACCAAAGGCATCTGCGGCCAATGTTTGTGCTTCTTTGATGATACCTGTGGGATGGTGTAAATCATCCAGCGGGGCAATGTTGATCAGGTCAATAGAAAGGGCATTATCGCCTATGAAACGGCGGAATTCTGTATCAATGCCCATTCCCTTTTTATGGCCGGGAATATGGAACTGGACCGGATTTGCGCGGGCATGTTCAACGACACCTGAAAACAAGGGGGTTTTATGATGATCAAGTGGTTTTGTCATTGGGTTCACCTCGGTTTGCTGCGCGCTTCTGTTTAGCTGTTGGTTTAAAACAAATAGAGTATATCAAAAAGAGAACCGATTGCAAGAGGATTTATCCTGCTTATAGAAGGAGTTCCCTGTCTAATAGAGAATAAATTAAGTGACGAAATGATTGAATCTTTGCAGAAAGGAGCAGGGTATATGCACACACGGTTAACATCTTTATTGGGGATTGAACGTCCTATTATTCAGGGGGGCTTGGCTTATTTAGCTTATGCTCAACTGGCAGCAGCGGTGTCAAATGCCGGTGGTTTGGGTCAAATTACGGCCATGTCACTGCCAAGTCCGGAGCGTTTAAGAGAGGAAATACATAAAGTCCGCCGGCAAACAGATAAGCCGTTTGGGGTTAATTTTGCTATCGGCCAGCATGGGCGACCCTATGAACATATGTTGGAAGTGGCCATTGAGGAGGAGGTTCCCGTGATTACGATGACAGGCGGCAACCCGGCTCCCCTGCTGGAGCGTTTGCAAGGGACGCCGATTAAAAAGCTGGTTTTGGTGGCCAATGTGAGGCAAGCCCAAAAAGCGGAGAGCCTTGGTGCCGATGCCGTTATGGCTGTGGGACAAGAAGGAGGGGGTCACATCGGACGGGAAGATCTAGGTACTTTTGTGCTCATTCCACGGGTGGTGGAATCAGTTTCCATTCCAGTTGTGGCTAGTGGTGGCATCGGGGATGGACGAGGGTATCTGGCCGCATTCGCTTTGGGAGCGGACGGTATTGAGATGGGAACACGCTTTATTGCCACACAGGAATGTGTTCACGCCCATCAGGTTTATAAGCAGCTGGTGGTCGAGCATACCGAAGTGGATACGAGAGTGATTAAGCGGAGCCTGGGGGCACCGGGAAGAGTGGTCAAAACCCCATTGGCAGAAAAAATTTTGGCGCTTGAAGCAAAGGGGGCCACATATGAAGATTTGAAAGCTTTGATCAGCGGCGAAGCCAACCGCAAGCTTATTTACGAAGGGAAGCCAGAAGAAGGATTCGGTTGGGCCGGACAAGTGATCGGTCTCATCCATGACATCCCTACCGTACAGGAACTGTTTGAGCGCATGGAAGAAGAGGCCAAAACGTATCTGGCCCATTGCAACAAAGTGTTTAGTGATTCATAAAATATCTGAGGCAAAAGATAAGCTGTAAATAGGGATAAGGGTTTTAAACGTATCGGTGGCCAGGTTGAGAAATTTGTCCCCATCCTTCAAAACAGGGTCATTGGCATCAACGTGGCGGCCGATGAGAAACTCAGCTTTTTTTACATCCCGGAAGCGTTCAAGAGCCTGTTGCAAATCGATGTCAGCCATGGATTGGGCTTCCTTCTTGGTATGGTCCTGCGAAATGACAAAATCATCCGGGACCGTTGTTTTTATCCTGTCCATATTATCCAAAAATGTTTGAGCAATCTCTTTTTTGTTAGGCAGTTCATATATATAAGCTAACCAGATGAACACATGATCATCAAACAGCCCAACCTGAAAATGGGGATGTTTTTTGTAACCCCGCTTGTCATGGCACAAGGCCAGCCAGGTATCATTAGGCGGATTCTTAGTGCGGCGGGCATGTTTGGCAATATGTAAAAACATTTCATCCCCTACCAGTGCTGTCAGGTCGGCAGTTAAAATTTCACCGATTTCCTGAAATTTGGGTTGAATACGTTCCCGAATGGCTGCCATGCGCTCATCAAGCCCGGCAATATGAAAGGTTTCAAAGTCTTCACGGGTAAATCCTGAAAAGCCCATCGTATCACTCCTTGTCCTTTCTTTATCCTTACTATACCACTAAAAATTGTTATTGCCAAAATGGCGAAAGCATAATATTATATACTAACAAACCATTAAATTGTCAGAAAAATTAGAGTTTGTTTATGAGCAAAGTGGGGTATAAAGAAGGTGAGAAAGAATTGACGTCGTGGAGAGTGGGGACTGGTGAAAACCTTTTGAAAGGGGAGGCGTAGCATGGAACAAGTGATTCAGGCCCTGAAAAGGACAGATGCAGAGAGAAGAATTCCGGTCTTGCGAATGGAAATCGATTATGAGCTGTTGAATCTGCATGAAGCCATGCTGGCTGAAGATTTAGAGAGAATGGATGAATGTAAACGAAAGCTGTCTGAACTGCGCAAAGAAATGATGCTGTTAGAGGCGTTTCAGACACCTGTTCATAAAACGAACAGATAGAAAAATGGAGAAAATAAAAATAGGAGACGATATCATGGTACACAGGGATAAGGGTTAAAAAGCATCTCGCTGGAAAAGTGGCGAGGTGTTTTTTTGTTGTATTCTTAGTATACTTAATTTATTAGGTTAAATATAAACAGAGTGGAGGGTAAGATATTGGTAAAGGAATCATTGCAATCCATGTATGAACAAGCCAAGGAGTGGGTCTTGGAAGCAGGCGGGCAGCTGCGGGAAAGTATAAAAACGGATGTCCTTGTGGAATATAAAACATCCGTGGCAGATCTGGTCACGGAAAAAGACCGGGAAATTGAATCTTTTTTTGTCTCCAGGATCAGCCGCGCCTACCCTGCTCATCACATCCTGGGAGAAGAGGGTATCAATAAACAGAAGCTGAGCGATCCCAAACAAGGCTGGGTGTGGATTATTGATCCCATTGACGGAACCACCAATTTCGTCCACCAAAAACAAAACTTTTGTATATCAGTAGCCCTTTATGAACAAGGAGAACCAAGGCTGGGATTCATCTATGATCCCATAGCCGGGGAACTGTTTCATGCTCTGGCTGGGCAAGGGGCTTTTATGAATGAAGAGCCACTGCCTCGGTTAACGGAGACCAGAGTGGAGGAGGCCGTGATTGGCATCAACAGTTTGTGGCTGACACCAAATAAACATTTCGACTTTAAACCTATACAAGCGTTGGTCCGTGAAGTGAGGGGCACCCGTTCGGTGGGGGCGGCAGCCTTGGAGATGGCCTATGTCGCTTGCGGGCGGTTGGATGCCTATCTCTCTTTGCGCTTGTCTCCCTGGGACTTTGCTGCGGGGTTGGTCATTGCTCAGGAAGTGGGGGCGGTGACGAGCACGGTACATAATCAGCCCGTTGAAGTCTTTGAAAAATCATCTGTGTTGGTCGCCCGCCCTGGGTTGCATCAGGTCATCACCGACACTTACTTACACTCTTCTTCTCCCCGCAGGTAACGGGACGCTTTAGTTTGTCCAGCGCTTTTTAATGATAAAGCCACTGCCAATCACAACCATGGAAGTGAGCAAGGCCATTAAAGCGGAGATTAATTGCCGTTCAGCAAGGAAGATGCCGGTCAGGACAAACAGGGCCACTGCTGTAAAGGCAATAAGTAAAAACAGCATTTGACTCGTTTTCATTATCATTTCCGCCTTTCCCAATCTGTCTTAGGCTTGTGCAAAACCCAGCCCTATTATATCATTGTATAGATGATTGTAACTAACTTAGATCATGATGATGTTAAGAAAAGAGAGCGAGCATCTTGCGCTGATTAGAAGGGGAAGACAAGATGAATGTCAGAACAGACAGGCGGAATATTGCCATCATTGCCCATGTCGACCATGGGAAAACCACATTGGTTGATCAATTGCTGAAACAATCAGGTGCCTTTAAGGCCCATGAGCAGATAGAAGAGCGCGTCTTGGACTCCAATGATTTGGAGCGGGAAAGAGGGATCACCATCCTGGCCAAGAACACTGCCATCCAATATGGGGATTATGTGATCAATATTCTGGATACCCCCGGTCATGCCGATTTCAGCGGTGAAGTGGAGCGCATTTTGAAAATGGTGGATGGGGTGCTCCTTGTTGTCGATGCTGTGGAAGGATGTATGCCTCAAACCCGTTTTGTGCTCAAAAAAGCCCTGGAGAATAAACTGGCTCCGGTTGTGGTTGTCAACAAAATTGACCGTGAGCAGGCCCGCCCTCTGGAAGTGGTCGATGAGGTACTGGACCTGTTTATTGATTTAGGCGCTGACGAGAATCAGCTTGACTTTCCAGTGGTGTACACGTCGGCCCTGGCTGGGACATCCAGTTTGGACCCTGCCAGTCAGGGTGAAGATATGCAGGCTTTGTTTGAAGCCATCATCGAGCATATTCCGGGACCACAAGTTGAGCTGGACAAGCCCTTGCAGTGCCAGGTGACCATGCTTGATTATAACGATTATCTGGGCAGGATCGCCATCGGACGCATTTACCGGGGCGCTTTGTCAGTCAATGAACCAGTCGCCGTAGTCAAACGGGACGGACAAGTTCAGCGGGCACGGATTACCAAATTGTTTGGCTTCTTGGGACTGAAACGGGTGGAAATAGAAACGGCCCAGGCCGGAGACATTGTGGCTATTGCCGGGCTGGAAGACATTAATGTAGGTGAAACAGTGTGTGCCCCTGACCACCCTGACCCTCTCCCTCTGTTAGATATTGAGGAACCGACCTTGAAAATGACCTTCTTGGTCAATAACAGTCCCTTTGCCGGCCGGGAAGGCAAACATGTGACTGGAAGCAAGCTTAGGGAGAGACTGATGCGGGAATTGGAGACTGATGTCAGTTTAAGGGTGGAAGATACCGACAATCCCGAAGCCTTTATTGTTTCGGGGCGTGGAGAATTACATTTGTCCATCTTAATCGAAAATATGCGCCGGGAAGGGTACGAATTTCAGGTGTCTAAACCTGAGGTGATTACCAGAGAAGTGGATGGGGTGGAAATGGAGCCTTTCGAGCGTCTCATTGCTGATCTGCCCGAAGAGTATATGGGCCCTGTCATGGAAGCCTTGGGCCGGCGCAAGGGTGAAATGCTGAACATGTCGCACACCAGTCCCGGACATGTCCGTCTTGAGTTCCGGGTGCCCTCCCGGGGCTTAATCGGCTACCGGACCGAATTTCTGACCCAAACCCGGGGCTATGGTATCATGACTCATTCTTTTGAGAAATATCAGCCTCTGATTAAAGCCCAGCTGGGCGGACGCCGCTTTGGTGCCCTGATTGCCCATGAGACAGGCAAAGCCACAACCTATGGTTTATTGCATGTGGAAGACAGGGGCGTGCTGTTTATCACACCGGGAGTTGAGGTGTATGAAGGCATGATCGTCGGCGAACATTCGCGGGAAAATGATCTGGTGGTTAATGTCTGCAAGGAGAAGCATGTGACCAACATGCGTTCCGCCACCAAAGAGGAGACGGTCAAGCTGAAGGCCCACCGGCAGCTCAGTTTGGAGGAAGCTCTGCAATTTTTGAATGAAGATGAGTACTGTGAAGTGACACCTGCTTCCATCCGGCTACGCAAAAAGTACTTAAAGAAATGGGAGCGGGAAAGGGCGGAAAAAGAAAAGCGCTTCAAACACAGTTGATACTGAACAAAGGAGCGGAGAGTAATGAAAATTGGTTGTCATATCAGCATTGGCAAAGGATTGCTCAAAGCAGCGGAAAAAGCGACTGAACTGGGTGCGGCCTCGTTTCAGGTGTTTACCAAAAACCCCAGGGGGCTGCGTCCCAAAAAAATCAACGAAAAGGATGCCCAGTGCGGACGGGAATATTGTGCCGAACATGATATTGAAGTGGTGTGTCACACGCCATATATCACCAACTTGTCCACCCCCAAAGCCGATTTGCAGGAAGTGACCATCCGTTCCATACTGGAGGACCTGCACATTGCCGAGGCCTATGGTTCTAAGGGGGCAGTGGTGCACTGCGGCAAGCACGTGGGTGAAGGAGAGGAATACGGCAAACAACGAATGATTGAAACTTTAAATCTGATCTTGAAACAATACGACGGCCCGACCAAATTATTGCTGGAAAACACCGCCGGGCAGGGATCTGAACTTGGGCAGGAGATCAAAACCCTGGTGGAATTGCGCGAAGCGACTGATTATCCGCAGAAAATTGGCTTCTGCTTTGACACCTGCCATGCTTTTGCAGCGGGAATCTGGGATCAAGAGACCTTTACCGGCCTCGTTGACGAGATGGAGCAGAGTGGCTATCTTGAGCATCTCTACTGCATTCATTTTAATGACAGCAAAGCCCCTTACGCCAGCCGCAAAGACCGCCATGAGAAGATCGGTCAAGGGGAGATTGGCTCCGAAGCACTGGCGTTGTTTCTGAAGGAAGCACGATTTGAACATCTGCCGGTGATTTTGGAGACACCCGTTGAGGATGAGAGAGAGTATGGGGACGAGATTGAATACTTGCATCAGTTAAAATCGAACGCCTGAGTGAGGGAGTTATCGTCATGATTGCCAATTATATTTACGAGCTGACGGATCCGCCTTTGGCCTTTTTTCTGCTGTATGCGGTGATCGTAATCCTGATGGCCATGGCCTATAAGCTGGGATTTGCCCGCAAACTGCCTGTCTTGAAACAGGCCATCGTCTACCTGATTCTAGCCTTGGGCTGTCTCATTCTGGCTTTTATGGGCTATGTGATTCCCATTGCTGATATTTTGGTCATTACGGTGATCGTTTTGGCCATTGTCCGCTACAGAATGACACGGTACAATGACTGACCGGAAAACTTGGTCCGAGTAAACTGATTCGGGGGGCTCTGTGATGAAATTGGATGATGCCCTGTTTAACTGGCTGCAAATTAAGTATGTGGCTGAGAGCCGGCCCGGTGACCGGGCGGCCCAGGAGACGTATCAGTTTTTTACCCAGATTTTGAAAGAGGATTTTAACCTGGAAGAGGTCAAGGTGACAGAAGAGAATGGCCTGTACGTCATTCAATTTTTTCAGAATGGACAGGAATACGCCAGACAATTTCCCGTTGAATTTGTCCACCAATTGTTGTATGACATCGAGCAGGAGCCCAAGTATAACGAATAGTGTTCAAACAAAGGGGTTGTCCCAGCATACATCTAGCTTGCTGTGGGGACAGCCCCTTAATTATGACCAACCATCGCTTTCTTTATGATATAAACGCGGCCGTAACTTTCCTTCCCGCCGCCTTTGTTCCGTTTTTTGGGCAATGCGCACTTTGCACTCATCACACATAAAAGTGGCCAGGGGATGGTTGATCAGCCGTTTGCCCTGATAGGAATTGGCGTCAAGTTTTGCTTTCTTATCACATAACACGCAAGTGACAATCATCCGCGTTTCCCCCTTGTCTTGTATAGTATACCATGAGAAGATAGAATAGAGGAAACATATACTGTTTATCATAGAACTGTTAGTCAGATGAAGGAGGAATACATAATGGCTGAAAACGTGTCCCAAACTTTGACAGATGAGCTGTTTTCTCTGTTGCAGCAGGAGCGTTTTGTCACGCTGGCCACCATCGATCATGAAACAGGGGCTCCTAATGTCAGCGCCATTTCCTGGGTATATGCCCCTTCCAAATCTGAAGTGCGCATTGCTGTCGCCAGCCGTTCCCGAATCGTGGAGAACATAAAAGCTAACCCGTCGGCCGTCCTCAATGTGATTGGTGCAGGTTCCTGCTATTCCATTGCCGGTGAAGCGAAGGTGGCGGTGGACAGAATGGATGGCGTGTCCATCAAACTGGCACGTATAGAGCTGTCGGTCAAGGAAGTGCGCGACGTCATGTTTTATGGTGCGCGTATTTCCGTTGATCCTGAATATGAAAAAACATATGACAAGGAAGCAGCGGATAAACTGGACAAACAAGTTTTAGAGGCTCTGAAAGCTTAACAGACAAACACCCCCTGTATAACCTCAGGGGGTGTTTTGTCGTATAATAAGTCATATTCAAAGCTTAACGTCTGCTTTGGCGATTCATTTCACTTTCTAAGCGGTTAATGTCTTGATGTTGGTCTGGATCCTCAAAATCCTCATCTTGCTCAGGGGGGGTTTCGGGACCCTCGATATCGCGGGGCACTTGCGGCATCAAACGTCCCACTATTTCAGCCAGTTCATCCATGATGCCCTGTACCGGTTCACCACGGCGGATCGAACGGTTCATTTCCCTCAGACGCTGCATGGTGTCAGGATCAGCGGTCACAACGGCGTAAGCCCCTTGGGGATCCTCTTTCAGGGCTTCGGCGACACTATATTTGATACTGCCTACCCGCGCCCGGTCCAGGCGGGCATCCACATCAATGCCCACCACAGCCCAAGGACCAACCACCACAGCAGTGGCATCGCTCACTTCGTCTACCCGGGTGGCCAGTTTGGCCAGACGTTCAGCGGTTTCTTGGGCTTCTGTATAGTCGAAGTTTTCCAGAACCCGGTTACGGTCTTGGGTGGGGACCCGGTCCCGGCGCACCGTTTGTCCTTCAAACGCCCGGTCTTGGTTACGGTCACGCTGGGCTTCTTGATACCGCATATCTGGTGATTCTGGTGTGACCTGGTTACCGGGCGGATTGGCCGGAGTACAGGCTGTGATCAGGACCGTGATGGCCAAGGTCAGGGTTAAAACTTGGAAGCATCGTCTCATATGGTTTCACCCTTTCTGTCGGACTTTGCTGTTCATGGGATTAACTATAGTTTATCCGTCTAAGATAAAACCATGAGTCATACACTTAAAAATAACGACACGATTGAAAATGTATATTTTTCCATGACAAGCTGCCTAGGTGCTCAAAGGAGGCGGAACGTTGAAAAAAGTATATGTTCTGGATACCAATGTGCTTTTGCAAGACCCCCGGGCCATTTATATGTTCGAAGACAATGAAATTGTGATTCCTGCCGTGGCCTTAGAAGAGCTGGACAGCAAAAAACGCAACATGGATGAGATTGGGCGCAATGCCCGGTATGTATCCAGACTGATTGACCAATTTCGCACCAAAGGGAAATTGCATGACGGAGTGCCTCTGGAGAACGGAGGTGTTCTCCGCGTGGAACTCAATCATAAATCGTTTGTTCGTTTACAGGATATATTTATTGAAGCGACCAATGACAACCGCATCCTGGCGGTCGCCCTAAATTTACAGCAAGAGGAACATACCAAACCCAGCCCGAGGCCCGTAATCCTGGTCAGCAAAGATGCCTTAATGAGAGTGAAAGCAGATGCCTTGGGTGTGCAGGCTGAGGATTTCTTATCTGACCGTGTTGTTCAATACTCCAAATCTTACAGCGGCTGTCTGGAATTAAAAGTGGCTAAAACAAAGATCGATCAATATTACGCCACGGGGCGCCTGTCTATTGATGAATTAAAGCAGGCTGCAGCGCTAAAAGGTAAATCTTTTTTTCCTCATCAATTTTTGATCCTGAAGGATGAACTGGGCAGTCCGGCCTCCGCAGTGGGTAAAATAAACGCAGACGTGAGTCAGCTTGAACGGCTCAAATGTCAGGATGATCCCATTTGGGGGGTGAAAGCCCGTAATGTACAGCAGCGCATGGCCCTGGAACTGCTCATGAGGGACGATATTCCCTTGGTGACACTGACAGGAAAAGCAGGAACAGGAAAAACGTTGTTGACCATTGCCGCAGGTCTGTGTAAAACAGAGGATGAGCAGCAGTATCAAAAACTGCTGGTGGCCCGCCCCATTGTCCCCATGGGCAAGGATATCGGCTATTTGCCCGGCGAAAAAGAAGAAAAACTGAAGCCCTGGATGCAGCCTATTTATGATAACCTGGAGTATTTGTTTCATACCAAGAAACCGGGAGATCTGGACCGTATTCTGGCCGGCATGGGCAGCATAGAGGTTGAAGCCCTGACCTATATCAGGGGGCGCAGCATCCCTGAGCAATTTATTATTATCGATGAGGCTCAAAATTTAACCAAACACGAAGTGAAAACGATTGTAACCAGGGTGGGGGAAGGAAGCAAAATTGTGCTCATGGGGGATCCCGAGCAAATCGATCACCCTTATTTAGACGAGGAAAGCAATGGTTTAACTTATCTTGTGGAAAAATTTAAAGACCAGCCTTTAAGCGGCCATATCCGCCTGGAAAAAGGTGAGCGTTCTCCCCTGGCCCAGCTTGCTGCCCAAATTCTTTAAAGGTAAAATGGGAAAGAGAACGATCAATCTGGAAAAGGTGAGATAGAGATGAAATTATGGATGCAGCCATTAGGACCATTACAAACAAACGGCTATGTGCTGTCCAATGACCAAGGAGAAGGGATTGTCATTGATCCTGGCATGCAGCCGCAAGCCATGCTCGATTATATTGGCAAGCTGAACATTGTGGCCATTTTGCTGACCCACGCTCATTTTGACCATATTGGCGGGTTGGAAGAAGTACGCCAGGCCACTGGAGCACCTGTGTACATCCATGATTTGGAGGAGGAGTGGCTCACAGATCCCTACAAAAACGGCTCAGCCCGCTGGCCCATGGTGACAGAACCGATTCGTTGCCGGCCGCGGGATGAACGTTTAACAGACGGGCAAATGCTGAGTTTGGCTGGAATCACGCTTAAAGTGTTGCATACTCCCGGCCATTCACCGGGCAGTGTCTCTTTTTACATTGAGGAGGAACAAACCTTGATTGCCGGGGATACCCTGTTTGCCGGTTCGATTGGACGGACAGACTTGCCCGGCGGAGATTATGAAACCCTTATAGGTGCCATCAAAGACAAACTACTGGTACTGCCAGGAGACACACGTGTCTATCCGGGGCATGGTCCGGATACAACCATTGACGATGAAAAACGGTATAATCCCTTTGTCGGAGGCCAATAATGTCAGGGTTAAAGGAGGAGCTGATTTCCCGGATCAGTGCTGAACCAGAGAAGATGATCAGTTTCCGGGATTATATGGATCTGTGTTTGTATCACCCTCGTGACGGTTATTATATGCAGGAACGGAACAAAATTGGCAAACAGGGAGATTACTATACCTCCAGCTCTGTCCATCCCGTGTTTGCTGAGACGCTGGCCCATTTCGTCTATAAAATATGCCAAACATGGGGTACTGGCATTTCCTTTTGTGAAATGGGGGCGGGTACCGGCCTATTTGCCGGCCAATTCCTTGATGCCCTGCAGGATATTGATGAGGAAGCCTACCAATCTGCCCGCTATATCATCATCGAAAAAAGCCCCTATCACCAGAAGGAACAACTTAAGCACTTAACGGAGCACACAGCTCAAGTGATCTGGGCCGAGGAGCCAGTCGGGAATGCGGCCGGTGACAACACAGGCGGTAAACACAAAGTAGAAAATCCCCTTTCTTCCTTTGCCGGCATTTTATTTAGCAATGAGCTGGTCGATGCTTTTCCGGTGCATATGGTAGAGAAAAAGGACGGAACCTTATGGGAGATTTGCGTAGGTTATGATGAAGTGCATGACCGGTTTGTGGAGCACCGCCGCCCGGTGGAGAATGAGCTCATTGTTGCCTATTTGGAGGACCAGGGCTTTTCTCTCGCGGAAGGCTGGCGGATGGAAATTCCCCTCGATGCCCTCATATGGGTCGAGGAGGTTTCTGACTGGTTTCAAGAAGGGCTGTGGCTTACCTTTGACTATGGCTTGCGTAGGGACCAGTGGGAGGCACCGTCCTACCGGCAGGGGACACTGCGTTGTTTTTACCGGCATCAAGTGGATGATAATCCCTATGAGCATCCAGGCCAAAAGGACATCACCGCCCATGTGCACTTTGAGGGTTTAAGCCAGACGGCCCAGCGACTGGGCTGGAAGCAGGTAGGGTTATTTCCCCAAGTGGAATTTTTGCTGATGGCCGGGATCCTGGACAGGCTGGAGGAACATCAAGAGACTGATCCATTTCATTCTAAGGCGAAGAAGAACAGGGCTATTCGCCAGCTCATTTCCCCAGAGGGGATCAGCGGCGCTTTCCAGGTGCTCACCCTGGCCAAGAGTGTACCAGATAAGGTGCTTGATTTGTTTCAGCCATTTTCCTTTGGGTTACAGATGATAAAAAAAGGCTATTGACCGTAAGTGGTCAATAGCCTTTTTTTAAGAACACAAGGCAGGTATGTTCACATCATGAAAGTGGTGTAATATGTAAAGCCAACGAAGAATAAGACGAGGTAGCCCGCAAACACATAAATATATCCACGTTCAGACAGGTTCATATAACTTAATGCCAGGAAAAATGCAGTCTGGGCAAAAAATAAAAGGGCCATAACTTCCATATGTCCTGCATAGGCCAGCATAGCAATGACAGCTGTCCAGAAAGCAAATACACGATACATACGTGGCATGATGATTTCCCCTCCTTTGCTCCTTCACATCAACATTATAAAGCAGTTTGAAAAGCATGTAAATGCCAGATTTGATGATCCGAGGGGCCAAAAAAAGAAAAATGGCTGGGCTGGCTGGATTCGAACCAGCGAATCACGGAGCCAAAATCCGTTGCCTTACCACTTGGCTACAGCCCACCGTTGTAGGGTTTTGTTTATGCTGTTGATCCTGTTCCGTTTTGGCTATAGTTTGCCACCTTGCCGTAAGCTTATACGCACTTTACCAAAACATTGTATTGAACATGGCTGGAAAACTATTCCACTTGAATGGTGTATCGCGCCCGTTCAGTTTGAATACGCATGTTCCTCTCCTGGTGGCTAAGATTAATATGTCCCTGAAGGGGAATTTCATACACTTGCTGGGGCAAGGGAGCTTCACCTGCTTCACTGTGAACGATGCCTCGCCCGTAGAGCAGCACTTCTTGAGAAGCTAGATAATGCTCCGCATCTTCCTTTTCCAGCTGGCGCAGGGTCACTTTTTCCAACCACAGCCTCACTTGATCATGATCACTCACCTGTCCGGTTCCCACCTCTAATTCTTCTTTGTTAATCAACAGCTGCTGTCCCCGGTTGGCGTTAAACCACTCCGTCAGTTGTTGGACGTTGTCATTCATAAACGATACTCCTTTTGACTAAGGTGACATATTTAACATTCCCTCTTTCAGCGTAAATATACATGAGCCGAGACCTGCAACATACAATGTTTAGAAAGGGGGAGGGGGGAAAGGGATGATCGGTTTTTGGGGGGAAGTGCGCCAGATTGAACTTGAGACCGATACCATTCAACAGGTGCTTATCTGGCTCGAATCCAGGCAAGAGTTAATTCGGGCCATCCATTACCGGTATGCCGGACATCGCCTGCAGAATGGTGAGCGGGTGCTGGTTAACATGTCCGGGGTCGATTTGCAGCTTGGAACGGGAGGATTTGGTTTTGTGATGGCCACTGACATCGATTGGCAGGCCGAGAGTCCTCCTCCACAGCATTCAGCGCTTGCGGGGAAGGATGAACACCCCCGTAACTTCAAGCTGTGGCCCTATGCTGGGCGGATCATCAAGCTCCGCTATTCACCAAGTCAAACACCGGTGCAAACAGCGGAATGTGAAGAGAGCGAGGCGCATTCCCTGTTTTGCCAGCCCTTTTCCTTACAGGGGCGTTATGTGATTGCCGGGGAGCTGCACAGCATGCTGCCAGTATTGGCCGCCCTGCTGTACTGTTGGCAGCCTGAGCGCAGAATTGCCTACATCATGGACGATCAAGCTGCCCTGCATATTGGGTTTAGTGACCACATCCGCCGACTGCAAAAACAGGTCAGGCTGACCACGATTACATACGGCCAGGCGGTGGGTGGAGATGTAGAGACCGTCAATGTGTATACGGCCCTGGAAGCGGCAGTCAAGGTGGTTGGTGCCGATGATATTATCATCACTCAGGGACCGGGTGTTGTCGGCACACGCACTATCCGAGGGTTTAGTGGCATGCAGCTGGCCCACTGGATCCATGTCATTGCCACTAGCGGAGGAGTGCCAGTGGTGATTCCTCGTATTCAGTGGGGTGATCAGCGCAGCCGGCACAAGGGACTAAGCGAGCATACCCGCTATCCCCTGTTAGCACACACGTTGGCTAAAGCCTGTATTCCCTATCCTACCCAGATAAGTACCTACTACGAAGACGGGCGGATTTCCGATGAGATCCTTGAAGAGCAGATGAACCAACTGCGGGAGAAGCATGAGGTCATTCCCATACCTGTGTACCATTTTCACCGCGAATTGGAAGAGGCCTTGCAATGGTACGGCACGGTGAAGACAATGGGGAGATCGTACGCAGATGATCCCTCCTTTTTTGCCGCAGTAGGCGCCGTATTTCATTTTTACCGTTCATCTGGTAAGATGACTAATGATACTTGAACATGATGGAGGAATTATAAGTGAAACCTTTTTATGAAAAAACCATACACACCAAGCCGATTTTCCAGGGGCGAATGATTTCCCTGCAGGTTGATGAAGTAGAATTGCCCAATGGACAAACCAGTACACGGGAAGTAGTGAAACATCCCGGTGCAGTGGCTGTCATGCCTTTTACCACTGACGGGAGAATGGTGGTGGTCAGGCAGTTCCGCAAGCCTCTGGAGAAGGAGATCTATGAGATCCCAGCCGGCAAACTGGAAAAAGGGGAGGATCCCGCCTCCTGTGCGTTGAGGGAATTGGAGGAAGAGACAGGTTTTGCGGCGGAGAGCTTGCAACTGGTCACCTCCTTTTATACTTCCCCCGGCTTTGCGGACGAGCTTTTGTATATTTTTGAGGCCACTGGTTTAACACAGGGGAAGGTGCATCCTGATGAAGATGAATTTGTGGAGGCGCAGCTGATCAGTTTGGAGGAAGGGCTGGAGCTGATGGCCGCCGAGCAAATTCATGATGCCAAAACTGTATTTGCCTTAATGTATTGGCAGAATAAACGTTTAAAGGCACAGCTGGGCAAGTAGGGACTGGGTGAATGAGATGGGTGAACAGACGATTTTTGCTGATCTTCATATTCATATTGGCCGGACCAAAACAGCTAAACAGGTGAAAATAGCGGCTTCCGGCCACATGACCATTAGTGCGGTGCTAAAAGAGGCCTCAACTCGTAAAGGGCTTGATATGATTGGCGTGATTGACTGCCATGTACCTGAGGTGTTGGCCGAATTGAAGCAGCTGATCAGGGAGGGGAGGGCGGAGTCACTCTCAGGGGGCGGCATTCGTTACGGACGGACGACGCTGATCTTGGGCACGGAAATGGAAATCTGGGATGAATCTTGCAGGGGGCCTATTCATGTGTTGTGCTATCTGCCTACACTGGAGGTGATGACACGATTCAGCACCTGGATGAGCAAGTACCAAAAAAACATGACCCTCAGCTCACAGCGCAGTTATGTCAGCATGCGAGAGCTGCAACAGGAAGTGAGGGCACTGGAAGGGCTGTTTGTGCCCGCTCATGTCTTTACCCCTTACAAAAGCGTCTATGGCAGAGGGGTAGAGACTTTTATGGGGGAAGTCATGGATCTGGAGTTGGTGGATGGGATTGAATTGGGACTTAGTTCAGACAGCAACATGGCAGATCAATTGCCTGAACTCCATTCATTTACATTTCTAACCAATTCCGATGCCCATTCCCTGCCTAAGATTGGCCGGGAATATCAACAGTTGCAGGTGAACGAAGCGGATTTTGCCCATCTGAAGAAAGCTTTGCGCAGGGAGGATAACCAGCGGGTGATAGCCAATTATGGTCTTGATCCAAAATTGGGCAAATATCACCGGGAAGTGAGCCAGCGTTTACACCAATTGGCTGCTGGTCAGCAATCAGCCATTCTAAATTCACCCGCTCCAGGCACAACGGGGGACCATCCTCCACATCGGCCGCCATACATCTATCAGGTGCCCCTTGAGTTTATCCCTGGTCTGGGACCCAAGCGCTTGCAAAAATTAATCAATGTGTTTGGTTCAGAGATGAACGTCATCCATTACGCATCGATAGACCAGTTACAGCAGTGGATTCCCACTGAAGTGGCAAATATGATTGTACAAGCCAGAGCGGGACAAGCTGCCATTGTTAGCGGGGGAGGAGGTAGATACGGAAAGGTGTCATATACCGGGGAGGAGGCACATAGGATAGAGTAAACCGATGTGAGGAGGCCCCGGGATGAAGCAAAGAATAGGACAAGTTATTTGGAACCATGTTCAAGAGCACTCCGCTTTATATCTGTTCATCGTTGTGCTGTTTGTCATGGGTATTATATTTGGGACACTGACTGTGCAAAGTTTGGGCTATGCCCAGCAGCATGATTTATATACTTACTTTCAGCAGTTTCTTGACGAGTTTGCCAGGAATAACATTGTGGACCCAGGCTATGCTTTTTACCAGAACTTCATTCACTACTTGAAGTACGTGGGGATTATCTGGGTGCTGGGCTTATCTATTATCGGTTTGCCTGTCATTTTAATCATGGTTTTTTTAAAGGGTGTGTTTGTTGGCTTCACTGTCGGTTTTCTGGTTCATCAAATGGGCATGAAAGGGTTTATGTTTTCCTTTGTGTCCGTGATTCCGCAGAATATGATTGTGGTCCCTTTAATTTTGATGATGAGCGTGATCAGCATTTCCTTTTCTCTGAAATTGATCGCCCACCTTTTCAGGCAAAACAGAACCTATCAAAAGCTCAGTCTGGCCAAATATATCGGTGCAATGGCTATAGCCGCCGCCGTCCTGCTTATAGTTGCTTTGTTCCAAACCTATCTCTCTCCTCTCCTGATGAGAGGATTACTGTAGCTTAAAGTTTTCAGCTGTTTATTTGACGTGCAGGGCTGCCTCTTCTATAATAAGGAACAGGATAAGCCTTCTGGGGAGGGGTATCTACGTGGAAGACCGTATCGAGCGCATCAAGCAGCACTTGCACTCCCATAACTATAAATTGACGCCTCAACGGGAGGCGACTGTTCGTGTTCTACTTGAACATGAGGACGATCATCTGAGCGCGGAAGATGTTTACCTGTTGGTCAAGGAGAAGGCACCGGAAATTGGTTTGGCCACTGTTTATCGAACATTAGAGCTGTTGAGTGACCTGAAAATTATCCATAAATTGAATTTCGGCGATGGTGTGGCCCGCTACGAATTCCGGGAAGAAGGAGCGGAGCGTCATCACCATCATTTAATTTGCGTTCAGTGCGGGGCTGTGGATGAAATAATGGAAGATCTCTTGCAAAATGTAGAGCATAAAGTGGAAGAAGATTTTCAGTTTAAAATCCTGGATCACCGTTTAATCTTCCATGGTATTTGCCATCGCTGTCAACAGGAAAACAATCAACCGCTCCCAGAGGCAGAACAAACTAAACCTGCGAAAGCAAAGGGTTAGGGTTAGACTAGACAAGCAGCACTCTAAGGCTATTGAGTTCAATAGCCTTTTTTGCTTTGGAGGTTTAGACGGTCAAGAAGATAGATATATGAAAATGGGTTTCTGCTGTATGAATTGGGCCTCTTGTTCGCATCCTACCTCATAAAGGGAGGTCTGTGTGATGATTATTGGTGTGCCCAAAGAGATCAAAAACAATGAGAACCGCGTGGCCTTGTCCCCCGCAGGTGTCCAAGCGCTGGTCAAAGCGGGCCATCGCGTCATGATGGAAAATAATGCAGGTCTGGGGAGCGGTTTTACCAATGAGCACTATGAAGAAGCTGGTGCTGAAATTGTACATACAGCTCAAGATGTATGGGGCATGGCAGACATGGTCATGAAGGTGAAGGAACCACTTCCTGAAGAGTACGCCTTTTTCCGTCCCGGCCTGGTGTTGTTTACTTACTTGCACTTGGCAGCAGAAGAGACCTTGACCAAAGCATTGTTGGAAAAGAGAGTGACGGCCATTGCTTACGAAACCATTCAGTTGGCTGATCGCTCACTGCCTCTTTTAACCCCTATGTCAGAAGTGGCGGGACGGATGTCGGTACAGGTCGGCATTCAATTCCTGGAGAAGCCAAAAGGGGGAAAAGGGATCCTGGTCGGCGGCGTTCCCGGGGTCAGTCCGGGCCGGGTGGTGATTATCGGCGGCGGGGTTGTTGGAACCAACGCAGCAAAGATGGCGATGGGGTTGGGTGCGCAAGTGACCATTCTGGATATTAACCCAGAGCGCTTACGGGAGTTGGATGATTTGTACGGCGGACGGCTGCAGACCCTGATGTCCAACAGCTACAATATTGAAACGGCTGTGAAACAAGCGGACCTGGTCATTGGTGCCGTTTTGATTCCGGGAGCTAGAGCCCCCAAGCTGGTCACGGAGGACATGGTTAAACAGATGAGTCCCGGTTCGGTGATTGTAGATGTGGCCATAGATCAAGGTGGATCGATCGAAACGATTGACCGGGTCACCACCCACAGCGATCCGACTTATGTCAAACATGGGGTGGTTCACTATGCTGTGGCCAATATGCCCGGGGCGGTGCCCAGAACGTCCACAATCGCCCTGACCAATGTGACAGTGCCCTATGCACTGAAAATCGCCAGCCTGGGACCTGGAGCGGCGATTAAACAGGACCCTGCTTTGGCTTTAGGTGTTAACGCGGTTAATGGCGCCTTGACGTATCAAGCAGTGGCTGAAGCACACCAGCTGCCGTATACGCCTTTGGATAAAGCGATAGGTTGAGACCTTGGCACTTTTGAAGGGGTCACATCCTGTATGGCCCTTTCTTTTTTGTGTACAGAATGTATGAAAGGAGAACTTGGTGGCATACCTTCTAATAGAGGAGGGATGTCCATGCGGGAATCCTATATGCGCTTGGTGGATGTGATCAAGATTATGGCGGTTTTTGCTGCTTTGACCCTTTTTTTTTATGTGATCATCGTCTGGGTGGCCGATGCCCTGGAGCAGCACAGTGAGGAGGAGAGACCCAAGGGACGGGCGGTGAAGGTTTTTGACCCTCAGCGGGAAGAATCGATGCAATCTTTTCATGACGTGAAACAGCGTTTGATGTTTTTCTATTGGTTTGGTGAATAGGAGCAGGAATATGCTCGTTTGTGTCGAAGCATATCTAAGCGAGGTTAGGCAGGAAATATAAAGGAGCAGGGTCAATGAAAGAGGAATTGGATGCTTTTTTACACTATTTGCTTGTTGAAAAAGGATTATCCGCCAACACTATCGACTCTTACCGCCGGGATTTGACACGTTTTCTCTCTTCTTTGACCAAACAAAGCTGCCTCACCCCCGGCGACGTCAAGCGGGAGCATATTTTATCCTTTTTGCTGGAGTTGCGTAAGGAAGGCAAGGCCGATGCCACTATTAACCGCCATCTCTCAGCGATCCGTACTTTTTTCCGCTTTTTAATTCACGATGAAAAATGCGCCTACGACCCTTCCGCCCACATTGAAACGCCCAAAATGGAAAAAAAATTGCCCCAGGTTCTGTCTGTCAGTGAAGTGGAGCGCTTGTTACAGGCACCTTCATCTTCGACGCCTTTCGGGCAGCGTGACCAAGCCATGCTGGAAGTGCTTTATGCCACAGGCATCCGGGTCAGTGAGTTGATCTCCCTGCGCCTGGACGATGTCCATTTGCAAATGGGGTTTATTAAGTGTATGGGCAAGGGATCCAAAGAAAGAATTATCCCCTTGGGACAAGAGGCAGTAAATGCCTTAGCCCATTATATTAATAACGGGCGACGCAAACTGGATAAGAGCAAGCGGGAAAAGGTTCTGTTCCTTAATCATCACGGTAAGCCGCTCTCAAGACAGGGGTTTTGGAAAATCATTAAAAAATATGCTGCCCAGGCCGGCATTAAGAAAGAAATTACCCCTCATACGTTGCGACACTCTTTTGCCACCCATCTTTTGGAGAACGGAGCTGATCTTAGGGCTGTTCAGGAAATGCTGGGCCATGCGGATATCTCCACCACCCAAATTTATACACATGTCACTAAAGTGCGCCTGAAAGATGTTTATTCCCAAGCCCATCCCCGTGCTTAAGGACGGCAGAAACAGGAAGCTAATTGTGTACAGAGGAGGCAGCAACGTGAACGCATACCGACGGATCTTTTTGATTGTCTTGGACAGTGTAGGAATCGGAGCCATGCCTGATGCAGAGCAGTTTGGCGATGAAGGAGCCCACACCCTGGGTCATATTGCTGAGCATCTGGGAGGCTTACATATGCCTAATATGCAAAAATTGGGTCTGGGGAATATAGAGCCGGTCAAAGGTATTCCTGCAGCCAGCCAGCCCTTGGCTGCCTATGGCCGCATGCAGGAAGCATCTGCGGGCAAAGATACCATGACCGGCCATTGGGAAATAATGGGGCTCCGGGTTGATGTCCCTTTCCGTACCTTTACCGAAACCGGATTCCCTGCGGAACTGATCAGTGAATTTGAGCAACGGGTTGGACGCAAGGTGATTGGCAACAAAGCGGCCTCAGGAACAGAAATTATTAAAGAGTTGGGCGAAGAGCATATGCGTACAGGTCACTTAATTGTGTACACCTCGGCGGATAGTGTTTTCCAGATTGCGGCCCATGAAGAAGTTGTGCCGTTAGAGGAATTGTACCGGATTTGTGAGGTGGCCCGGGAATTGACCAAGGATGAGCCGTATATGCTGGGCCGTGTCATTGCCCGTCCGTTTACCGGGCAGCCGGGCCAGTTTGAGCGGACGGCTAACCGGCGGGACTACGCCTTGAAACCGTTTGGTCCCACCGTAATGAACTTTTTGCAAGAGGCAGGATATGATGTGATTGCCCTGGGCAAAATCAGTGATATTTATGACAATGAGGGTGTCACCAAAGCGATTAAGACCAAATCCAACATGGATGGTCTGGATAAGTTAGTGGCCAGCCAGGCTGAGGATTTCCATGGTCTGAGCTTTCTTAACCTCGTTGATTTTGATGCGGTGTATGGTCATCGCCGTGATCCTGAAGGCTACGGCCAAGCCTTGGAAGCCTTTGATGCACGTCTGCCAGAAGTCTTGGAGAGACTGAAGGAAAGTGATCTGTTAATGATTACTGCGGATCATGGTAATGATCCCACCCATCACGGCACAGACCATACCAGGGAATATGTCCCCTTGTTATGCTACTCTCCTTCATTTAAGCGGGGACTTGATCTTGGTCTGCGGAAGACCTTTAGTGATGTGGGGGCCACTATTGCCGATAACTTCGGGGTCCGCCAGCCGCAGCACGGCAGCAGTTTCTTAACCGATTTACATTCGATCAGGAGGGAGACATAAATGCGGGAAACTTATGCACAAGCTGTTGATTATCTGCAGGAGAAACTGAACATTAAGCCTGAGATCGGCCTGATCTTGGGCTCTGGTCTGGGCGTATTAGCCGCTGAAATTGAAAATCCGGTCAAAATTCCCTACAGCGAGATTCCTGGTTTTCCGGAATCGACAGTGGCTGGTCATGCCGGGCAGTTGGTGGCCGGTAAGTTGGAGGGGCGCCCGGTGCTGGCTATGCAAGGCCGCTTCCATTATTATGAGGGATACGACTTGCAACTGGTTACCTTACCGGTACGGGTGATGAAGAAGCTGGGTGTTGCCAAACTGGTTGTGACCAATGCAGCGGGAGGCATTAACCCCGATTTTTCACCTGGGGATTTGATGCTAATTGAGAGTCATATTAATTTCACGTTCCAAAATCCATTAATCGGACCCAACGATGATGAGCTGGGTCCCCGCTTTCCGGATATGTCCCAGGCTTATACTCCCCTTTTGCGCGAGAAGGCTGAAAAGGTAGCTGCCGAACTGGGTATTCCGCTGCAAAAGGGTGTATATGTGGGTGTGACAGGTCCCAGCTATGAAACGCCGGCTGAAATCCGTATGTTCCGCAAACTGGGGGCCGATGCAGTGGGCATGTCTACCGTACCGGAAGTGATTGTGGCCGCCCACAGCGGCTTAGAGGTGCTGGGCATTTCCTGCATTTCCAATATGGCTGCAGGTATCCTGGATCAACCTTTGTCCCATGAAGAAGTGATGGAGACAGCTGAACGTGTCAAGGAAACATTTTTAACCTTGGTCAAAGGCATCGTCAAACAACTTTAGTCTATGATTTTTTAGTTCAATGGTGGAGGGATCAACATGGAACGCTTGGTAAAAATAAGGGAAGCCGTTCAATATATCAAAAATAAGTGTGACCTGAGTCCGGAGATCGGTTTGATCCTGGGTTCCGGTTTGGGAGATTTGGCTGAGGAAATTGAACAGGCCGTACATATTGATTATGGGGATATTCCTCACTTTCCTGTTTCCACGGTGGCTGGCCATGCCGGCCGTTTAGTGCTTGGCCAACTGCGGGGCAAAGCGGTGGTGGCCATGCAGGGGCGCTTTCACTACTATGAAGGGTATACCATGCAGGAAGTCGTCTTTCCTGTCTATGTCATGAAGCAGCTTGGGGTAAAATTGCTGGTGGTGACCAACGCCTGTGGTGGCATGAACCGGGCTTTTTCTCCCGGTGACCTGATGATTATTACCGACCACATTAATTTTACAGGGAATAACCCGCTGATCGGTCCCAATCACGAAGAGCTGGGTCCCCGCTTTCCTGATATGTCCCAAGCGTACACCCCTGAACTGGTGGCATTTGTGGAGGAGACAGCCCGCAAACTGGGCATTAAGGTGCAAAAAGGTGTCTATGCCGGGATTAGCGGACCCAACTACATGACACCGGCCGAACTGACCATGCTGGCCAACTTGGGTGGTGATGCGGTGGGCATGTCCACCGTGCCGGAAGTGATTGCGGCCAGCCACACCGGCCTGAAGGTGATTGGTATTTCCTGTGTTACTGATATGGCCATCGGCAGTGAGCTGGAACCGCTCACCCATGAGCAAGTGGTGGAAGTGGCTAATCAGACTAAACCGAAGTTTATTTCGCTGGTTAAAGAGATTGTAGGTAAGGTGAATCTGTCATGAGAATGGTGGACCTCATTCAAAAAAAGCGAGATGGTCACGCTTTAAGTGAAGCTGAGATTAATTTTATCATTGAAGGCTATACACAAGGCACCATTCCTGATTATCAGCTGTCGGCCCTGGCCATGGCCATCTATTTTCAAGGCATGAACAGTAAAGAGACGTCCCACTTAACCATGGCCATGGTCAAGTCAGGTGATACGATTGATTTATCTCCCATTAAGGGAATCAAAGTGGATAAACATTCCACCGGCGGGGTGGGGGACAAAACAAGCTTGATCGTAGCTCCGCTGGTGGCTACGGTGGGGGTGCCGGTGGCCAAAATGTCCGGCCGGGGATTGGGTCACACCGGAGGCACCATTGACAAACTGGAGTCCATCGATGGATTTCGAACGGAACTCTCTGCTGAAGAGTTTATCCGCAATGTGAACGAGATTAAATTGGCTTTGGTGGGGCAAAGCGGCAACCTGGCTCCCGCGGACAAAAAGTTATATGCCCTCCGGGATGTAACAGCTACAGTCAACTCCATTCCCCTTATCGCCAGCTCCATCATGAGTAAAAAGCTTGCCTCTGGCGCGGATGCCATTGTCTTGGATGTCAAAACAGGCTCAGGGGCCTTCATGAAAGATTTAGAAGATGCCAGAGCCTTGGCCAAAGCCATGGTCTCCATTGGCAAAGAACTGAAGCGCCAAACGATCGCCCTGATTACAGACATGAATCAGCCTCTCGGCTATGAGGTGGGCAATGCCAACGAAGTGCGTGAAGCGATTGAAGTGTTAAGAGGGGAAGGAGAAGCAGGGTTAACCACCTTGTGTTTAACCATTGCCGCTCATATGACTGTGGCTGGAAAAATATATCCAAACTTTGACAGTGCTTATGCTGAACTGGACAAGGTACTGAGATCCGGCCAGGCCTTGGAAACGTTCAAGCGCTTTGTTGAGGCTCAAGGGGGCAATCCTGATCAGATCGATCATCCGGAAAGATTACCCCAGTCAACCTATCATCTTGAATTAGAGGCAGAAGAAGACGGGTTTATCAGCAAGATTGATGCGGAGGCCGTCGGGGTTGCCGCCATGCTGTTGGGGGCTGGGCGGACCACCAAAGATGACACCATTGATCATGCAGTGGGCATCACCTTGCGCAAAAAAGTAGGTGACCCTGTTCAAAAGGGTGAAGTGTTGGCTGTTTTGCACAGTAATGATGAAGAGCCGACAGGAAGCCTGGAACGCTTGAAGCGGGCCATTTCCATCGGCCAAGAAAAAGTGAACAAGCTGCCGCTGATTTACGATGTCATCCACTAGACATCAGGCAAAAGCCAGGCCGGCCTGCAACCAGGTGCAGCCTGGCCTTTTTTATTTTCCGAAGAGGAATATCTTGCTAAAGTTTTGGCGACAATGGGGAATAAAAGAATGGAGGGAGTTTATGAAAGGAAAGGTTGCACTCACACTTGTTTGCCTACTACTTGTGCACTGTTTGGTTTTCAACGATGCTCTTATAGCCTCGGCTGAAGAGAGCAATGTGGATTTGGCACCTGAGGCAAAATCGGCCATTCTCATGGATATGGATACAGGAACTGTCATCTATGAAAAGGATGCCGACTTGCGTTTGCCTCCTGCCAGTATCACCAAAATCATGACCATGCTCCTGGTAATGGAAGCAATTGAGTCTGGAGAGCTGAACTGGTCCGATAAAGTGAGAACCAGCGAACGGGCTGCATCAATGGGTGGCTCCCAGATTTTTCTGGAAGCAGGGGAGGAAATGACCGTTGAAGACCTGATGAAGGGTATTGCCATTGCTTCAGGCAATGATGCTACTGTGGCCATTGCCGAACATATTGCCGGAACCGAAGAAAATTTTGTGCGCATGATGAATGAGAAAGCAAAACAATTGGGCTTGGAGAACACCCATTTTGCCAACACAAACGGCCTTCCGGCAGATCATCATTATACTTCAGCCAGGGATATCGCCATTATGTCCAGGGCCTTATTAAAATATGAGGACATAACCCGCCTGACAAGTTTATATGAAGATTATTTGCGCCAGGATACAGACCGGCCGTTCTGGTTAGTAAACACCAACCGGCTGGTCAAATTCTACAAGGGCATGGACGGGCTGAAAACAGGTTACACCAGTGAGGCCAAGTACTGCCTGGCTGCTACGGCCAAGCGGGGAGACATGCGCATGATTGCCGTTGTAATGGGCACGCCCACCCCAAAAGTGAGAAATAAAAACGTGGTACAAATGCTAGATTATGCCTTTAACCACTACCAGACCCATCCCATCTATAAAAAAGGAGATATTTTGGATGAAGTTACAGTTGACAAAGGGGCACAGACCAAGATGAAACTGGTTGCTCCGTACCAAATTAGTGTACTAACCAGAAAAGGTGAATCTGTAGATCAATTCACAACATCGATTCAAAAACCGGAGTTTGTTTCCGCACCTGTAAAGATGGGAGATGTCCTGGGACAGGTTTTGATTGAGAAAGACGGACGTATTGAAAGCGAAATGGATATTGTGGCCACAGAAGAGATGCCTCGGGCTACTTTCTGGCAATTGCTAAAACGGACAAGTGCTGCTTTGTTCAGTGTGACCCCCTGACAGACCACCTCTGTCTATTCGACAAACGGTGGAAAAGACGCAAGAATGCTCGACTTTTTTCTAGTTTTGTCACCTGGAAGGAAAACCTTCTCCTTGTGTAGAAAACAATCTATGAACGAACCACACCTTAAATAAGGAGGAGAAGAGCAGGTGGCCTTACACGTCGAGTTAAGCACCAAAGAAGATGTGTTGATTATCCGCCTGGCCGGTGAGCTGGATCATCATACGGCCGAACAACTGCGCAGGAAAGCGGAACAAAAACTGAGCGAAGAAAACATCAACCATATTCTCTTGAACTTGGCTGATCTGACCTTTATGGACAGTTCCGGTCTGGGGGTTATCCTGGGACGATATAAGCAAATTTCCCAACAAGGTGGTCAAATGATTGTTTGTGCCATTTCCCCAACCATCTATCGTCTGTTCGAGTTGTCGGGGATGTTCAAAATCCTAAAGTTTGTTGACTCGGAAGAGCAGGCTCTAGAAACGTTGGGGGTGGCATAAATGACTTTTCATAATAAAATGGAACTCCGTTTTAAAGCCAAAAGTGAAAACGAAGCGTTTGCCCGGGTGACGGTTGCTTCGTTTGTCTCTCAGTTGGATCCCGATCTGGAACAACTAACTGAAATTAAAACAGTGGTTTCAGAGGCTGTGACCAATGCCATTATTCATGGCTACGAGGAGAATGAGGAAGGCTGGGTCTTTCTTTCTGCCGAAATCAACGATAATGAAGTCACCATCATCATCAGGGACGAAGGGCAAGGGATTAAGGACATCGAACAAGCCAGACAGCCGTTGTTTACCACCAAGCCGGAAATGGAACGGTCGGGGATGGGCTTTACCATTATGGAGAACTTTATGGATCACGTGGAAGTCACCAGTGAAGAGGGAAAAGGGACAACGGTCAAACTGGTCAAAAAATTGATCACCAACCCGAACCAAGCCTTATGTAATTAAGGAGAATGCCTATGGATTTGGATGTGAAACAGTGGAACCGTTCACAAGAATATTTGGATGATGAGCAAATCAGAGCACTGATACACCAAAGCCAACAGGGTGATACAGAAGCCAGAGACTGTCTGGTTCAAAGTAACACCCGATTGGTTTGGTCCGTTGTCCAACGCTTTTTAAATCGCGGTTATGAAGCTGAGGACTTGTTTCAAATCGGGTGTATCGGCTTGCTCAAATCCATTGATAAATTTGATTTAAGTTACGATGTCAAATTCTCCACCTATGCGGTGCCGATGATTATTGGGGAGATTCAACGCTTCCTAAGGGATGACGGTTCTGTGAAGGTGAGCCGTTCATTAAAGGAGACGGCTAACCGGATCCGGCGCAAAAAAGATGAATTAACCAAGGAGCTTGGCCGCCAGCCACGAGTCAGTGAAATTGCTGAGGCTTTAGACATTTCACCGGAAGAAGTGGTCTTTGCTCAGGAAGCGATGAGAGAGCCAGCCTCTATCCATGAAACGGTTTATGAAAATGATGGAGATCCAATTACGTTGATGGATCAGATATCCGATGACAATGATCAAAAGTGGTTTGACCAGTTGGCCCTGAAGGAAGCCATGACGACGCTGTCGGAACGGGAGAGACTGATTGTTTACCTGCGCTATTACAAGGACCAGACCCAGTCCGAAGTGGCTGAACGCCTGGGAATCTCCCAGGTGCAAGTGTCACGGCTGGAAAAAAAGATTCTCCAGCAGATCAAAGAATATATGAGCGGCTGAGAAGCCCCCTCACTTTCCTGAACTGGAAGAGTGAGGGGGTTTTTTAGGCGATACATGTTCCCATCCTGTTGAGAACATACTACTAAAGACCTGTACATTGTTTCACCTTGCAGCACTTGAGCAGAAAAGGGGTGTGTGTTTTATGGCCAGCAATGAGCGCCTTTACATACGCTTACGCCATCGTGTTCAGGTACAGCCCAAGCAGCACGTCTATTTTGGGGATGTTGCCCAGTATATTGTTGCGCCGGACCTTGAACAGAGATTAAGACAGATTCTTATACACACCGTAACCCCGGAGGACAAACATCTCATTGTGATTGATGTGATGAAAGTGATTGAACGTTTGCGGGAGGCCGTTCCACATCTGGAAGTGGAGATTTTGGGTCCCAACCAAACCATTTTGGAAATCGTCTATCCCCAAAAATCTCCCAAGTTTGTGCTTGTGTTATTTGTCTGGATCTTACTTTTTATCGGTTCAGGTTTAGCGATCATGAATTTTCACGAAGATGTGAGTATGTTGGCTGTCCATCAGCGTATCTACAAGATGATCACAGGAATGGAAGAACCACATCCCTTGTGGCTGCAAATTCCCTATTCCCTTGGGATCGGCATTGGCATGATTTTATTTTTTAACCATGTATTCAAAAAGCGGCTCAATGAAGAGCCAAGTCCACTGGAAGTTGAAATGTTTAATTATCAGCAAAGTCTTGACCAGTATGTTGTCATGCATGAAAACAAGGAGGTTGAAAAGAAATTGAATGACAATACTTAAAGCACTGTTGCTTATTTTAATTGGCCTTTCTGGAGGATTGGCGGTTGGGGCAGGGCTGGTGGCTTTTTTAACTGTGTTGGGGATCGTCCCCCGCCTGGCTCAAATCACCAAAACCCATGCCTTTATCCATTTGTATCAAAGTGGCATTATTGCCGGAGCTGTTTTTTGGTCCTGGATAGGTTTAAGGGAAGCAGAGCTGTACCTAGTTAAAGATGTCGTGCTTGTATACGGGTTGTTGGCCGGCATGTTCGTCGGTTTGCTCGCAGCAGCTTTAACAGAGGTGCTTAATGTATTGCCCATTTTGGCCAAGCGGATTCACATGGTGGACAAATTGGTGTGGTTATTGATGGCCATGGTGTTGGGGAAAGTACTGGGATCCCTGTTTCACTGGATGTTTTTCGCCCCGTTCTCATAAAAGCGGAAGGAGGTTTGGCCAGGTATTTGGCAGGCCAAGCAGGACTAAGCTCGGGGGGATGCTGATGATGAACAATAAGGACCGGGACATGGTCAGACGGCACATCATTATCATTACGGACGGAGATGATGTGGCCAGACAAGTGCTGCAGCAGGTGGCCAAGGATATCGGTGGCCGGTGCATCACCAGGTCTGCCGGTAATCCTACTCCTCTTTCAGGTGAAGAGATCGTGGATCTTATTCTACAGGCCAAACAGGAGCCTGTCTTAGTCATGTTTGATGATAACGGAAAGGCGGGTTATGGTAGTGGGGAATCGGCCATGTTGCAGGTGGCGATGCATCCGTCAATTGAGGTGTTAGGCGTGATTGCCGTTGCTTCAAATACGGCCCGAACCAAATGTGCCCATGCAGATGTGGTCATTGATGCAGAGGGGCGTATTGTGGAACAAGGAGTGGATAAGGACGGGGATGTGCTGCCTTCCCGCGAGAAATGCATTTTTGGCGATACGGTAGAAACCCTTGACCAGCTGCACATTCCAATTATTGTAGGGATTGGAGATATCGGCAAAATGAAGGGGCGTGATCATATCCGCTATGGGGCCCCGGTCACACACAAAGCAGTAGAAATCATTCTGGAACGGAGTGGCTGCCATGGACAAGCTAACGGAAAAGAGAACAATTGACAAGTCGCTGGAAAAAAACTATATATATATGGATGAGCGTCTAGACTTAAAGGCCAATTATGACGTAGGATGTCGTAAGTATAAGGTGGGAAACCGGGATATTCATGTCTTTTTTGTTAACGGCTTAAGTGATACAGCCAATATGACCCAGCTATTGCGCCAAATTTCTTTTGTAAATAAACCACTGACCAACGAAGGGGCTTTTAAAACGCTGTTTGAAGAAACATTGGCCAATGTCCAGGTTGAAGTGGTAGAGAGTATAGATGATTGTATTGATCAATTGCTGTCCGGATTAATGGTGATCATGGGAGAGGGATGGGAGAAGGCGCTGGTGGTGGATGTGCGCAAATACCCGGGCCGGGAACCGGAAGAACCGGATACGGAACGGGTAGTGCGAGGTTCCCGGGATGGATTTACGGAAAATATTATTCACAATACGGCCATTGTCCGCAGACGCATTCGAGATGAACGCCTGAGGATGGAGATGCATCAGGTTGGGGAACGTTCCAAAACAGATATTTGTATTTCTTATATTAAAGACATTGCCAATCCCCGCTTGGTGGAGGAGCTAAGACAACAGTTAGAAAAAATTGATGTGGACGGCATTCCCATGGGGGAGAAGGCCATTGAGGAGTTTGTGATTAAACAGGGATACAATCCTTTTCCAAAGGTTCGTTTTACTGAACGGCCCGATGTGGCTGCTGCCCATCTCTATGAAGGTCACGTTCTGATCATGGTGGATACCTCTCCAGCCGTGATTATCCTGCCCACTACTTATTTTCACCATTTGCAACATGCGGAGGAATTCCGCCAAACTCCTTTTATCGGGTTGTATGTACGCTGGATCCGCTTTATCGGCATACTGTCAGCCATCTTTCTCCTGCCTTTATACACATTGTTTGTCATGGAACCAGCGCTTCTGCCGGAGAAATTAAAATTCATCGGTCCTCAGAAAGATAACTACGCCTTGCCCATCTTTCTGCAATTTCTAATCGCCGAGTTGGGCATTGATATGATGCGCATGGCCGCGATCCATACGCCTACACCGCTGGCCACGGCGATGGGTTTGGTGGCCGCCATTTTGATTGGTGAAATTGCCATTCAGGTGGGCTTGTTTGTGCCAGAGGTGATTTTGTACTTGGCTGTGGCAGCCATTGGCACATTTGCCACGCCTTCCTATGAGGTCAGTATGGCCAATAAAATGATTCGGCTGGGCTTGCTGCTTCTGGTTGTCCTGTTTAAGGTGCCCGGTTTTGTGATTGGGGTAACGGTGACGCTTGTTGCTCTCAGCATGATGAAATCATTGCGCACCCCTTACTTGTGGCCGTTTATCCCCTTTAATCTGAAAGCCTTTGCCACCGTTATTTTGCGTTTGACCTCCTCCATGACCAAAACCAGGCCGAGCATTGTTCATCCCCTGAATAAGCGGAAACAGCCCGGCCGGTAATTTCTTAACAACGCCTGTCCCCTTAACAACCGCTTTAAAATTCTTGCCATTGTCTAGACCCCTTCTTTATGATATATTTTTAATATTCTATGGAGTCAGGAGAGGAGAACTTAGAATCATGGTGCTCTACGGAACAAGTCGTATAAACGAAAGAGGCCACCTGGAGATTGGCGGATGCGATGTGGTGGAGCTTGCTGAAGCGTACGGAACTCCGCTGATGATCTATGATGAAGTATTAATCCGCCGTCAATGCCGGGCTTTTGTCCAAGCTTTCCAAGATAAAGGGATGAAAGCGCAAGTGGCTTATGCCAGTAAAGCGTTTAGCAGTGTGGCCATGTGTCAATTAATAGAAGAAGAGGGACTGTCATTGGATGTTGTATCCGGGGGAGAACTGTATACGGCCCTGAAGGCTGGGTTTCCTCCCGAGCGAATTCATTTTCATGGCAATAATAAATCGCCGGAAGAGCTGAATATGGCCTTGGAGGCCGGAATTGGCTGTTTTGTCGTAGATAACTTTACCGAGCTGGCCATGTTGCATACTTTGGCTGAAGCGCGCAAGCAGCAGGTGAAGATCTTGCTGCGCATCACCCCCGGTGTAGAAGCCCACACCCATGATTACATTGCCACAGGGCAGGAAGATTCTAAGTTTGGGTTTGATCTGAACAGCGGGCAGGCACTACAGGCCCTCAAACAAGCTGTAAACCAGCCTTATTACCATGTTCTTGGCTTACATGCTCATATTGGCTCCCAAATTTTTGACACCAAAGCATTCCAATTAGTGATTCAGCGTTTGGCCGGGTTTGTGCAGGAAGCCGGAAACGAGCTTGGCTGGCCATTGTCTGTGCTTAACTTGGGAGGAGGCTTTGGCATTCGTTATACCAGGGAAGATACCCCTCTTTCTCCCCAAGAATATGTGTATGCGCTGTGTGACGGTGTTAAGCAAGAATGGCAGGCCATCAATCAACCGTTGCCTGAGGTATGGATCGAGCCGGGACGCAGCATTGTGGGTGAGGCAGGAACCACCGTGTATACTATTGGCGCTCATAAAGAGGTTCCCGGAGTACGTCAATACATCTCTGTAGACGGGGGAATGAGTGACAACTTGCGCGTCGCTTTGTACCAGGCCAAGTATGAGGCTTGTCTGGCCAACCGGATGACAGCGGAAAGAAGTGAAGTGTACACGGTTGCTGGCAAATTGTGTGAAACAGGAGATATTTTGATTTGGGATCTTCCTTTGCCACCTGTAAAACAAGGTGATTTGCTGGCCGTCTTTTGCACAGGCGCGTACGGCTACTCCATGGCCAACAATTACAACCGAATCCCCCGCCCGGCTGTCGTCATGACCAGAGATAGCGAGGCGCATCTCATTATTCAGCGGGAAAGCTATGAAGATCTGCTCAGACTTGATGTTCCTCTTGTGTCCAAAGTTACACAAAAGTAAGGGGAGGCGTGAATATGGCAAGTTATGCCACTATTATGATGGACAATGGTGCTGAAATTGAACTGGAGCTGTTTGACGAGGATGCTCCGGGCACGGTGGCCAATTTTGTGAAGTTGGCCAAAGAAGGATTTTATGACGGACTCACTTTTCACAGGGTGATTCCCGGTTTTGTCGCTCAAGGCGGATGCCCTCGCGGTGATGGCACCGGCGGGCCAGGTTATACCATTAAATGTGAGATCAACCCTAATAAGCATCAACGGGGTTCAGTTGCCATGGCTCATGCCGGACGTGATACCGGAGGCAGTCAGTTCTATATCTGTTACCAGCCCCAACCCCACCTGGACGGCCACCATACTGTGTTTGGCCAAGTGAAGAGCGGCATGGAACATGTGGACCAATTTGAAGGACATGACCGCATCAAAACCATTAAAGTGCGGGAAAGCGAATCAGAAACGGTTTAAATCGGGAAATGAGGATGTTTTGTATAGAAAAAAGGCTCACGTTTGCACCGTGAGCCTTCTGCTTGTTAAAGAACATTGAATGATTAGCAGAATGAAGGAAGTCAAATCATTCCGTGGCGTTTAGAAGTGGTTTAATACTATTAATCTATAAGCTCATCCCAGGTATTTTGGGTATAAATGCTTTTAAAACAGTTTATTTTTAACATCGATCAAATACTTGATGATGACACCGACAGCCCCCACTAAATAACCACCTTTGACCAGCCAGCCCGTCGGATCAAGGGGAGCCATATTGGCCAGCAAGAGTAATGGTAGCACAAAAAGAAGAAAGTTTCTTAAAAAATTTGGTAAGACGGAAAAAGAGAATGAATCGCTTTTGAAAGCCTGGTAAATACCGGCCAGCAAATTCAAACCAATAACACCTAAAACCGCCCACATCATATACAGCATCCATCCTGAAAGTGCAAAGCTCATCATTTTTTCATCCTTTCTTAAAATATTAATTGTTGCAATATTCCTGTATATAACTTATGCCACAAATCTAACCAGCGTTCTTTGGCCCAGGTGTTTTGGGCGGTTTAGGCAGACTATTAGAGTATATAAGACTTAAACGTTATCCCGGTTAAGGAAAAAATAGTTATCCATTAGGATGTCTTCCTTAAATTCGGGGAGATGGATCATAAACCCTGAAAGTCTGCTCGAATATTTTCTTCTGTGAAGGTCAACTCAACTGTAAAAGCCTAAAACGGGACTGGATCTTCCAAAGTCGTACCATTAATCGAGCAGGAGGGAAGCTTGCGGATGAATTACAAAAGTATCAGAAAGTTGATCATTAGTTTACTGATCGTGGCGCTGGTCTTCACTGCCGTTTCTACCGGGGATTTTAGTGACAGATTGCATTTTCAAGTGTTGAACGGTACAGCCAGCGCCCATGATAACACGGATTCGGAAGAAGCGTACGAGGTCACAGGAAAAAACTACGGAGTCAGTGCCGTTCATCCCTTAGCCGTTGAAGTGGGCATGGACATTTTGGAACAGGGAGGAAATGCGGTCGATGCAGCAGTGGCCGTTTCCTATGCCTTAACCGTCGTTGAGAAGCAGAACATACGGGGACTGAAACCTTGTTTTTCATTGACATTTTTCATCAGAACGAGATAACAAACCCTCCAGCAGGCCAGCTAGAGGGTTTGTTCTTTCATCAAGAAAAGAATCGATAGCCAGTGATATGGACAGCGTATACAAAAACAGGTATACTTAAGACAAACAGTATATCGATTCCTTCGGGGCAGGGTGAAATTCCCGACCGGCGGTATTAGATGAATGCTTCGAAGCATCATCTAGAGCCCGTGACCCGCGGTAAGCGGTGGATCTGGTGAGAGGCCAGAGCCGACAGTGACAGTCTGGATGGGAGAAGGAAGAACAGAGGTATAAGTTTTTTAAAGAAGATATGCTTATGCCTTAGCTTAGTATTGCTAAAAAAGCTTATCCTTGTACTGATGCTTCTAAAGGTTTTGGTTACATTCTTTGTGAGAGTATTCACAAGCATTTATGCTGACAAGCCCCGGGAACGGTCCTGGGGCATTTTTTAGCTTTAGAGGAGGAGATGGCGTGGCGACTGAGCGGGATGCCTATTACATGAAGCTGGCCTTGAGGTTGGCCGAAGCAACAAGCGGGCAAACGTCTCCCAACCCGGTTGTAGGAGCGGTGATTGTCAAAGACTTTGAGATTGTAGGCCTGGGAGCCCATCTTAAGGCCGGGGAGGCACATGCTGAAGTCCATGCCTTGGCCATGGCCGGAGAAAAAGCACAAGGAGCCACTCTGTATGTTACACTTGAGCCTTGCAGCCACCATGGCACGACTCCGCCCTGTGCCGATGCTGTGATTGAGGCGGGGATCAGGCGGGTGGTCATTGCGGCTACCGATCCCAATCCTCTGGTCAGCGGTCGGGGTGTGGAAAAGCTGAAAGCTGCTGGCTTGGCAGTCGAAGTGGGTTTGTTTAGAGAGGAAGCCGAACGGTTAAATGAAATTTTTAATTACTATATCGTCCACAAGAGGCCGTTTGTCACGTTAAAAACAGCCACCACCCTTGACGGCAAGATTGCCACGGTGACTGGCGAGAGCCAGTGGATTACAGGTGAAGAAGCACGGGCCGATGTCCATCGTTTGCGCCATCAGTATGATGCCATTTTGGTCGGGGTGAATACTGTCCTGCGTGACAATCCCCGCTTGACAACCCGCATTGCCGGGCAGCCTGGGCGGCACCCTGTGCGAGTTGTACTAGACTCCAAGTTAAGAACACCGCTTGATGCCCATGTTGCTCGGACGGAGGAAGTACCCACCTGGATTTTTACAACGGACCAGGCCCCAAAAGAGCATGTGCAAGCATTACAGGCGCAAGGGGTGAAGGTAATCAAAGTCTCTTCCGGCTCACGAGTGGATGTGGAACAGGTCCTGGCTTATTTGGGAGAGCAGCGCATTGCCTCAGTTCTGGTTGAAGGCGGGGGAGAGGTGAACGCTTCGTTTCTCCAAGGCGGCTTTGTTAACAAGGTTGTCGCCTATTTATCGCCCAAGCTGATTGGCGGTAACGAAGCACCCGGTGCTTTTCGCGGTCAAGGGGTACTGTCTTTGGCTCAGAGCCTGGCCCTAAAAGATGTCAGAGTGGAACCCCTGGGAGAGGATATAAAGGTGATCGGTTACCTTAAGTGATGTGATGATTGATTGAGTATCTTGGTTATAAATGTAAACACTTATGACTAAACCCGAAGGAATGATGTCTGTTGATCCGGCTGGCCATACGAGGCTGGTGAGTGATCAGTCACCTGAGAAATGGAGGGGCAAGGGATGTTTACAGGAATTGTGGAGGAGATAGGAACGATCAAAGCTGTTAACAAAGGGCCTGACTGCTCTCAGCTGGTGATCGGTGCGAAGAAAATTTTGGAGGATGTCAATACTGGGGACAGCATCGCGGTAAACGGGGTGTGTCTCACTGTGACGGCTTATAACCGGGACAGCTTTCAAGTGGATGTGATGCCTGAAACATTAAAGGCAACCAGTTTGCGTAACGTGAAAAGCGGGAGCAAGGTGAACCTTGAGCGGGCCATGCAGGCCAATGGGCGTTTTGGCGGCCACATTGTCTCCGGTCATGTGGACGGTACAGGCATGATTACTAAGATTGAGCCTCACAGTAATGCCGTTTATTTTTCTGTTAAAACCCCGCCTGAGCTCATGAAATACCTTGTGCCCAAAGGATCCATCACCGTTGACGGCATCAGCTTGACGGTAGTGGAAGTGGGAGAGACCCATTTTTCGGTCTCCATTATTCCCCACACCTTGTCTGAAACCATCCTGCATACAAAGCAAGTAGGCGATATTGTGAACCTGGAATGTGACATGTTAGCCAAATACTTGGAGCGCTTGCTGGCGGTGCGCGGCACCTCTGCCGGTGGGAGTGGCGATGCTAGTGAGAAAAAGGGATTGACAAGGGAAACACTGGAACGAAACGGGTATCTTTAGAATGGCGAAACTGGACATCTGCGAAAACAGAGCGTTATCAGCGCCTATAGTTTATCCGCAATCCGTTTTATGATCAAGATTGTAAAGCTGGCTAGATGAGGGGTGAGATCATGTTTGATTCAATTGAAGAAGCCATTTATGAGCTGATGCAAGGGCACGTGATTATTGTTGTTGATGATGAAGACCGTGAAAACGAAGGGGATTTTGTGGCCTTGGCTGAAAAATGCACCCCTGAAATTATTAATTTTATGATTACCCATGGGCGGGGGCTTGTCTGTGTCCCGTTAACTGAGCAGCGGGCCAGAGAGCTGGACTTGCATCCTATGGTAGACTGGAACACGGATCCCCATGGCACTGCTTTTACCGTTTCCGTCGATTATAAAACAACCACCACAGGCATCTCGGCTCATGAACGTTCTGATACCATACAGGCGCTCATAGATCCCCAAGTGAAAAAAACAGACTTTAAACGTCCCGGCCATATCTTTCCTCTGATTGCCAAGGAAGGCGGGGTGTTGCGGCGGGCCGGCCATACGGAAGCCGCAGTGGACCTGGCCCGGATGTGCGGGGCCTATCCCGCCGGCATCATTTGTGAGATTATGAATGAAGACGGAACCATGGCCCGGGTGCCCCAGCTGCGCAAAATTGCCGACAAATTTGACTTGAAATTGATCACCATTAAGGATTTAATCAAATATCGGAACAAAAAAGATACATTAATCAAACGGGAAGTGGAAGTTGATCTTCCCACCGAGTATGGCAAGTTTAAGGTGATGGCTTACAGCAATGTGGTGGACAACAAAGAACACCTTGCCTTGGTGAAAGGAACGATTGACCCGGACAAACCTACTTTGGTCCGGGTGCACTCCGAATGTTTAACCGGGGATGTATTTGGCTCTTACCGCTGTGATTGCGGTCCCCAACTGCATGCTGCCCTGAAGCAGATTGAAGCAGAAGGCAACGGCGTTCTTTTGTATATGCGCCAGGAGGGACGGGGCATCGGCCTGATCAACAAATTGAAAGCTTATACTCTGCAAGACAAAGGGTTGGATACGGTGGAGGCTAATGAGAAACTAGGTTTTGCCCCGGATTTGAGAGATTACGGCATTGGCGCCCAAATCTTAAAAGATGTGGGAGTGCGCAAAATGCGTCTGTTAACTAATAATCCCCGTAAAATCACAGGGTTGGAAGGATATGACCTTGAGGTTGTCGAAAGAGTACCTATCCAGACTGAAATTCATCAGGAAAACCGCAGATATTTACAGGCCAAAAAATCAAAGCTGGGCCATTTACTGCACATGGACTAAGAGTGAACCATATCTAAACTTATCCAAACTTGCGGCAGTCGCTTCACCTGTATCAATCATAAAGAAAAAGGAGAGAAAGCACATGGGACAAACCTTTGAAGGGCATTTAGTCGGAACTGGTTTGAAAGTGGGGATTGTTGTCGGACGGTTCAATGAATTTATTACTCATAAATTGCTGGGAGGCGCACAGGATGCCCTGATCAGACACGGGGTGGACAAAGAGGTGATCGATGTGGCCTGGGTGCCGGGGGCTTTTGAAATTCCCCTGGCTGCCAAGCGTATGGCTGAAACAGGGGAGTATGATGCCATTGTGGCCCTGGGATGTGTCATTCGCGGCTCCACCCCCCATTTTGACTATGTCTGCAGTGAAGTATCCAAAGGTGTTTCCCGCCTCAATCTGGACCTGGACCTCCCCGTTATCTTCGGGGTGATCACCGCCGACACCATTGAACAAGCCGTAGAACGGGCCGGTACAAAAGCTGGCAACAAAGGCTGGGAAGCTGCTGTGACCGCCATTGAGATGGCCAATTTACTGCAACAATTGAAGCGTTAAGTGATGCCTATGTTACAAATTAAACTGGACTCATTTGAGGGGCCCCTGGATTTGCTTCTGCATCTGATTGATAAGGCCGAAGTGGATATATATGATATCTCAGTCTCAGAGATTACGGATCAATATGTGGCCTATATTCACCAAATGCAACAACTGGAACTGGAGATTGCCAGCGAGTTTTTGGTGATGGCGGCCACGCTCCTGGCCATTAAGAGCAAGATGTTGCTGCCCAAAAAGGAGGAGTACACCTTTCAGCCCATGCTGGACATGGAACTGGAAGAAGAATATGATCCCCGGGAAGAGTTAATCCAGCGTCTTGTGCAATACAAGAAGTATAAACAGCTGGCTGCTTTGCTTAGGGAAGAGGAAGCCAAGCGCAGCCAGATTTACACCCGGCCAGCCGAAGATTTAACCGCTTTTGTTGACCGGGACGATGTCAATCCGGTGGCTAATGTCAGCCTGTTCGACCTGGTGGATGCACTCCAAGAAGTGTTGAAGAAAAAGGAAGAGGAACCCCTGAGCAAGGTGGAAAGGGACGAAATTTCCGTCAGTGAACGGATGAAAGAGATCAAAGACCGCCTGGTACGGGAACGGGAGATAACCTTTAACCAGTTATTTCAAGGCAAGCGGAGTAAAACACAGATAGTGGTCACTTTCCTTGCCCTCTTAGAGTTAATGAAAAAGAAGGAAGTGATTTGCCGGCAGGACCGGTTGTTTGCTGAGATTAAAATCTCGCTTGCGATGGAGGTACACGCCTATGGATCGTAAACAGCTTTTGTCAGTCATCGAAGGATTGCTCTTTGTCGCCGGTGATGAAGGCTTGGAAGCCAAACAAATTGCTGATGTCCTGGAGATTAGAAAAGAAGCGGTTCCCCAGCTGATAGAGGAGATGAAGAAGCAGTTTAAACAACAAAACAGAGGGATTCAAGTGATTGAGATTGCCGGATCCTATCAGTTGACGACACGGCCGGAGCACGCTCCTTATTTTGAAAAACTTGCTTATTCTCCCTCCCATGCCACCTTGTCCCAAGCAGCCCTGGAGACGCTGGCCATTATTGCCTACAAGCAGCCGGTAACCCGGGCCGAGGTGGAGGAAGTGCGGGGCGTGAAAAGTGAAAAAGCGATTAATACCTTGCTGAACAAGTCATTAATCAGAGAAGTAGGACGTAAAGAAGGAACCGGACGGGCTATTCTGTATGGCACAACCAAGGAGTTCCTGGATTACTTCGGTTTGAACAGCCTTGATGACTTGCCTGAGCTGCCCGAGGACATCGATATGGACCAAGTGAAGGAGGAAGCCAATTTCCTGTTTTCTACCCCTCCCTCACAGATGCAGGAGGGATAAACCCTGTCTTTCTCCAATGGCTAAGGTCATTGGGGGACAGGGTTTATTTGCGTGATCAACCCGATGCCACGTTTTCAGTGTTCTATTCACCCTGGTTAAGCATATACTTGTACCAGCGTGTTTTAAGACTGGGATCAAGTGGTGGAGGGTGTTATGGTGATACAACGACAGATCATGATTGTGCTGGTGATGATACTTTCTGTCCTGCTGGCACCTTACCCGGCCGGTGCCGAGCCGGATGTATCTGCTCAGGCGGCCATATTGATGGATGCAGAATCCGGGCGTGTATTATTTGAGAAAAATGCTTATGAGCCGCTGCGTATTGCCAGCATTACCAAAATCATGACGGCGATTGTTGCCCTTGAGCATGGCGATTTAGAGGATGTGGTCACCACCTCTAAAAACGCCTATGGTGTGGAAGGTTCATCCATTTATCTTAGGCTGGGAGAAAAAATGACCTTGGAAGATCTGCTTTACGGTCTCATGCTTCGCTCAGGCAATGATGCAGCAATTGCCATCGCCGAGCATGTGGGAGGATCTGTAGAGGGCTTTGTCTTTTTAATGAATCAAAAAGCGGAAGAGTTAGGGATGCAGCAGACTCTGTTCAGCAATCCCCACGGCCTGGACACTCATGAGGAGCATTATTCAACCGCTTATGATATGGCTTTGCTCACCGCGTATGCCATGCAAAATGAGACTTTTGCCGAGATAGTGTCCACACAAAAGAAGACCGCCCCTTTGGAAGGAGAGAAATGGGACCGGGTTTGGTATAACAAAAACCGCTTGCTTTCCATGTATCCCTATGCTGATGGCGTGAAAACGGGATATACCCAACGTGCCAATCGGACGCTGGTCTCCTCAGCAACTAAAGATGGCCACCGCTTGATTGCTGTGACATTAAATGCACCCGATGATTGGAATGATCACATCAATATGTTTGAATACGGGTTTCAGAACTATACCCTGGTTACCTTGGCAGAAGAGGGGGAAACACTTAGGGATGAGCGTTTTGAGAGGACAGATGGCCACTTCAAATATCTGAATGACTTTCGCTATCCCCTGCGTGAGGATGAACATCTCCAAAAACAGATTGTGATCGATCCCGCCTTTAAGCAAGAGGAGTTGGAGACGATTCCCAATCCAGCAGGCTATATCCATTACATTTTGGATAATGAACAGATCGGCCGAACACCAGTAGGATTTTTCTCTGTTGAACAGGATGTCTCTGTCTGGCAAAGATTCAGAAGCATTTTTGACAACTTGCTGGGTGTTGGACATGGTTAATCTCATCTGGTTCAGTCTGATCGTCATCGGCATCATCGTTGCCGCTCTAGAAGGGAACTTACAAAAAGTGAATGAAGCTGCCTTTGAAGGAGCTAAGGCAGGGGTGACCATATGTTTTGGGCTGATCAGCATTTTGGTGTTTTGGCTGGGCATGATGAAAATAGCACAGGAATCAGGTCTGTTACAAATTTTTGCCAAGATACTTAGCCCTCTTGCCCGGCGGCTGTTTCCTGATGTGCCCAAGGATCACCCGGCTATGGGTTACATCCTGGCCAATATGAGTGCCAATTTGTTTGGTCTGGGCAATGCGGCCACCCCCATGGGCATCAAAGCGATGGAAGAGCTGCAAAAGTTAAATCCAGACAAAGAACGGGCCACGCCTGCCATGATCACCCTGATGGCGCTGAATACGTCCAGCATTACGCTGATTCCGACCACGATTATTGCCATCCGCCTCAACTACGGCTCCAGTAACGCAGTGGAAATTGTGGGAACCACGTTGTTTGCGACTTTGTGTTCCACTCTTATTGCTATTTTGGTAGACCGCTACTGCCGCCGGAATTATGGATACAAATGATTAGCAGTGGTTTGGAAGAAAGAGGGGGAGGAGGATGAATGTATACACTGATTACGACCATTTCAGTCTGGGCCATTCCAACGTTAATTTGTTTTATTCTGGTCTATGGCCTGATCAAAGGTTTGCCAGTTTATGAAACCTTTGTAGAGGGGGCCAAGGACGGATTTGGTACGGCGGTCAACATCATCCCCCATCTCGTTGGTATGATGGTGGCCGTCTCCATCTTTCGGGCCTCAGGCGCTTTGGACTATCTGCTGGCCTTTATGTCTCCAGTGTTGTCTGTTTTGCATATCCCTGCCGAGATTGTGCCGTTGGCCATGATCAGACCCATCTCTGGTGCAGGGGCGTTGGCTATCACTTCAGATTTAATTGAACAGTATGGACCGGACTCTTTTATTGGACGTTTGGCCTCCACCATGCAAGGCAGTACCGATACCACCCTGTATGTACTAACTGTTTACTTTGGGGCGATTGGCGTACGCAAAATCGGGTACGCCCTTAAAGTGGGACTGTTGGCAGACTTGGCCGGAGCCATTGCTGCCATTATCATTGTCACCATTGTGTTTGGATAATGGTCTGGGAAACAAGGAATCTTAAGCCGGGAAAACAGAAACCCGGCTTTTTGTTTCGCTTAAAATGGTCAAAACTAATAATGCACGACATTGAGATGCGTGACCGCGCTTTGCCGAATGAGGATTCTCAACTTGCTCTTCTGCTTGTCCTCTTGTAACAATCAGGGTAAGATGACTTATGAGGTGACAACACATGGAACGATTGCAAAAAGTATTGGCCCATGCCGGCGTAGCTTCCCGGCGCAAAGCGGAAGAGTTGATTAAAGCAGGAAAAGTGAAAGTGAACGGGCAAGTGGTCAGCCAATTGGGGACACTTGTTGATCCTGAGCAAGATCAGATTGCAGTAAACGAAAAAGAGATTGATACCGAGCGGAAGGTGTATTATTTGTTTTATAAGCCCACAGGTGTGATCACCAGTGTCAGGGATCCCCAGGGCAGACCTGTGGTTATGGATTTTTTCAGGCAGGTTCCGGAGCGGATCTATCCTGTGGGACGCTTGGACAGGGATACTTCCGGTCTGTTGATTCTGACCAATGACGGCGAGTTGGCCCACCGCTTGATGCATCCTTCTTTTCATGTGGATAAAGTTTACCGGGTCACTGTTCAAGGCATACCTAAGAAGCAAAAATTAAACAAGCTGGAGCGGGGCATCAGATTGAGAGATGGTTGGACAGCTCCTGCCAAAGTGGAGTGCCTCCAGCAAGATATTAAGCAAAACATAGCGGTAGTGCGCATCACCATTCATGAAGGGCGCAAACGGCAGGTGCGGCGCATGTTTAAGGCCATCGGCCATCCGGTACTGGCCTTGCACCGGGAGCAATATGCTTTTTTAACCTTGAAGGGACTAAAAGAAGGGGAGTACCGGCAGCTTGATGCGGAAGAAGTGAAACGCTTAAAGGCGCTCGTCACATAACGTTCACATTTAGATGAGGGGCACAGTTGTGGTGATTTGTTATAATGAAGGCAAAAGGAGGCGTCTGAGATGCGAAATAAACGGTATCTCCTGCGCGTGATTGTCTTGGGCATTATTGTTTTGGCCATTGGCAGTGCCTTTTTTACTGCTTATACCTCTGATGACACGCCGGTCAAAATTGGTGAACCTGCCCCTGACTTTGTCTTGGAAAACTTGCAAGGCGAACAGGTCCGGCTCAGTGATTACAAGGGGAAAGGGGTATTTATTAATTTCTGGGCTACCAATTGTCCGCCCTGCCGGGAAGAGATGCCGTACATGGAGACTCAATACCAACAATTTAAAGACAGGGGAGTCGAAATTATGGCGATTAATATTGCCGAATCACGCCTGGCTGCTTCCCGTTTTGCCGAGCGGTACGGACTCTCTTTTCCCATCTTGCTGGATCAGGACCGCAGTGTCACCCACCGTTACGGAGTGATCCCCATTCCGTCATCTTTCTTTGTGGATGAAAACGGTATTGTGGTTGCCAAAGTGGAGGGCATGATGAGCGAGGAGATGATTAAGGAAAAGATGGAATCGATCGTCCCGCACGGAAAGTAATGAGTCTCGTCTTAACGGCTGTCATGTTCAATTTATAGATCTTCTGCACAAGCCCACCTTCTGCACACTGATAATGAAGTAGGTGAATCCAACATGGAACAATTACACTGTGAGTGTGGACATGTCAATCCCGCCGGAACGGAGCTTTGTGAACAATGCGGAAAACCATTTGATGATGAAAACGGCCTTCTAAATATGCGCTATGAAGGAGCCGCTTTGCGGTCCAAGAAAAAACAGCAAACATTGATTGATCAAATTTGGAACTTTTTCGCTTCGGTTAAAGTGGGGGTATGGCTGTTGGTCATTACCCTCATCGCTTCCATGCTGGGCACGGTTTATCCCCAGCAGATGTACATTCCGTCGACCGCCGATCCGTATGAATACTACCCGGAAAATTACGGATTTGGGGGCTTTTTATATGTGACCCTGGGCTTTCATAACCTGTACAGTTCCTGGTGGTATGTGACCCTGCTGGTTTTGATCGGTATTTCCATCACGGTGGCCAGCATTGACCGCGGCGTTCCCTTGTACAGGGCCCTGAAAAGGCAGCGGGTCAAACGCCATCCCCAGTTCCTGAAACGCCAGCGGATCAGTGGCCAAACGACAGTAGAAGAGCCAGCACAGGTGTTGGAACAGGCCAAACAGGCCTTGGCCAAAATGCGTTATAAGGTACGGGAAGATGACGGGGCTGTGATGGGAGAAAAAAACCGCTTCAGCCGCTGGGGTGCGTATGTGGTTCACCTGGGCTTGATTATACTGTTGTTGGGGGCCCTGTTACGTGTGATTCCTGGATTTACACTGGAACAGTATGTTTGGATCAGGGATGGTGAAACGGTGCCTGTGCCTGGCACTGATAACCGTTTCTACATTCAGAGTGAAGGTTTCACCTTAAAAGTGTATGATGAAGAAGTGGCCGGTGAAGAGGCGGAAGGAGAGCGGCAGCGTTTCATTCCTGAAGATTTCATTACGGAGGCCGTGCTGTACGAAAATATGGCAGATGCGTCAGGGCAAATGAACCTGCAAAAAGTAAAGGAGCATACTATTCGGGTTAACCATCCGCTGCGCTATGAGGGTCTCTCGTTTTACCAGTCTGATTATGTTATGAACGAATTTAGCGCGTTCACGTTCGCCTTGACGGAGAAAGAGACGGGTGAGGTGATCGGGCGGCTGACTGTTGATCTGTTTGATCCGGCTCCTGCATATCACTTGGATGGGGGCTATGAGGTTCACTTACTGGAGTATTACCCCGACTTTGAAATGGATGCTAGGCAGCAGCCTCAAACCAAAAGCCGGATTCCCAATAACCCTGCCTTCATTTTCAAAACTGTCACTCCGGACAACCCTGAGGGTGAAAAAAGCATGGTGCTGATCGGACAAACCATAGAAATGCCGGGGCAAGAAAATCAATATGCCTTGAAGATCAGCGATGTGGAGTTTAATCATGTGACCGGATTAATGGTGCGCAAGGAACGGAGTTTGCCCGTGATTTATGTTGGTTTGGGCATTACGATGATCGGTTTGATCATGTGTTTCTACTGGCAGTACCGGCGGATTTGGCTCCAGCAAGAAGGCAGTCAGATTTTGCTGGCAGCCCATACCAACAAGAACTGGTTCGGGTTTAAAAAAGAAGTTGGGCAATTGATTGATCAGGTGGGTCTTCCCCTTGACAAGGAGACTCTGGACAAGGAGGAATCAAGCTGATGAATGAGACATTAATCAGTTTCAGCAGCACCTCATTACTGACAGCGTTTATTCTCTACCTGGTATCTACTGTGTTTTTCGTATTTACCGTGACAGGACGAACAAAATCTGCACAGGAAAAACAGAAGATTAAACAAAAGTGGGGCAGGCTAGGGTTTGCTCTGACCACTGTCGGATTTATTTTGCATGCAGCTTACTATATCATGCGCTGGATCGGTCAGGGGCACGCCCCTGTTAGCTCCATGTTCGAGTTTATGAGCTTTTTGGCCATGATGACAGTGCTGGGCTTTATAATTATATATAATATGTATAAGACCACGACGCTTGGCGTTTTTGTTTTGCCGTTGGCTGTGACACTATTGGGCTGGGCCTCGGTCTTTGATACAACACCCCAGCCGCTGATTCCAGCTCTGCAAAGCCATTGGTTAAAATTGCACGTGTCAACAGTTGCTTTGGGTGAAGGTTTGTTCGCTGTCGGTTTTGCGGCCGGACTGATGTATATTATCCGTACGGTTGATCAGAACAAATCATCCTGGCACACCGTTACCCTCGAATGGTGTTTGGCATCTATTTTAATGCTGGTTGGCTTTATTGCCCTTGTTATCACGTTCTCTGCCCTGGATTACGAAGTTCAGTTTAATTACATCAACGAGCGCGGACAGGAGCAGGTGATTACCTATGCCTTGCCTGCTTTGGCCGGACCTTACCAAGGGGAGCAATTGACGCCGGAGCGCATGAGCCCGCTGATTGAAACGCCGTCCTGGATGCAGGGACGGGATGCCCCACGCAAATTTAATACTTTGGTCTGGTCCGTGCTGTGCGGGGGAGTCATGTACTTACTTTTGCGCCTGTTGGCCAGGAAGCGGCTGGGTGCGGTCATTCAGCCCTGGCTGGCCGACTTAAAACCCTCCATGCTGGATGAGATCAGTTACCGGGCTATTGTTATTGCTTTTCCTATCTTTACCCTGGGCGGCCTTGTCTTTGCCATGATTTGGGCTGAAGAAGCTTGGGGCCGGTTCTGGGGCTGGGACCCCAAAGAAGTTTGGGCCCTGATTACCTGGCTGTTTTATGCAGCCTATCTCCATCTGCGCTTAACCAAGGGCTGGGAGGGCCTGAAATCAGCCTGGTTAGCCGTGCTTGGATTTGTCATTATTATGTTCAACCTGGTATTTGTCAACCTGGTGATATCCGGTCTGCACTCCTATGTATCAGGTTAACAGGGTTTTAAAGTTTATCTTAATCCGTGGAGGAGATGTCAATGGATAAAAATGCCCGCATTCTGGTTGTAGACGACGAGGAAAGAATCAGACGTTTGCTGCGCATGTATCTTGAAAAGGAAAATATGATCATCGATGAGGCTGAAGATGGAGAAGAGGCATTGAAGAAAGCATTGAATGAGGATTATGATTTGATCATGTTGGACTTAATGTTACCCAAACTGAATGGGATCGAAGTATGTAAAAAGCTGCGTGAGAAAAAAGCAACCCCTGTGATTATGATTACAGCCCGCGGCGAAGAGTCCAACCGTATTCAAGGCTTTGAAGTGGGGGCAGATGACTATGTAGTCAAACCATTCAGCCCACGGGAAACTGTAGCGCGGGTCAAGGCCGTTCTGCGCCGTGCCTCGGAAACCGCCTATCTCAGTACTGATCAAAAAGCGAAAAACATGCTTGTCTTTCCCCATATAACCATTGATCATGATGCCCATGAAGTGATTGTAGATGAACAAGAGGTGGCCTTAACCCCCAAGGAGTACGATCTTCTGTACTATTTGGCTTCTTCTCCCAATAAAGTGTTTTCAAGGGAGCAGTTACTCAAAGATGTGTGGAATTATGAGTTCTTTGGGGACCTGAGAACCGTTGATACGCACATCAAGCGTTTACGTGAAAAACTGAACAAGCACTCCCCGGAGGCAGCTAAAATGATTGCAACAGTGTGGGGGGTAGGCTATAAACTAGAGGTGCCGGCCAAGTGAGTATCTTGTGGCGCAGTGTGGTAGGAAAGTTATGGATGACTATCATTCTTTTGGTGACTGTCGTTCTGGTCATCCTGACTTTTCTCCTGGTGCAGTTTTTTGATCATTTTTACTTTGAACAACAGAATGAGGAATTAAAACATTTGGCAGCCAAAATCGCTGATATTTTTGAGAGCTACGAGCATGATTCAGAAGCCCGCTATATCTCCAAGGAATTGGTGGAGGTGACCCAAACCACCCTGGTAGTGATCGGTCCCAACCACCATGAATTTTGGAAGGTTTCGGCTGATACAGGTCTGCCTATCATCGATGTGGAAACCCTGTTTAGCGACAGTGATTTACAGCAGGTGTTTTTTGGCCGGACCATTGATAAGCGAGACCACTTTCCTGTCTATGTCAACACCAATGTGGTTGAACTGGATGTGCTGATTGTAGCAGCACCGATCATGATCAATGGCTCCCCCCAAGGAGCTGTTTTTCTTTATCAAACACTGGATGTGATCAATGATACCATTGAGGCAACGAAGCGGATCATTTTGTATGCAGCGGGTATTGGTTTTTTCTTGACCACCATTTTTGCTTTCTTCCTGTCTACACGGATCACGTATCCATTGCGTCAGATGAAAGTGGCCGCTGACAATATGTCCAAAGGGGACTTTCATTCCCGGGTCTCCATCCGCTCCCATGATGAAATTGGTGACTTGGCTCTGACTTTTAATCACATGGCCAAACAATTAAACGATTCCATTCAGGCGCTGTCCCATGAAAAAGAATTACTGTCCAGCATTTTGCGCAGCATGGTAGACGGTGTGATTACCCTTGACCGTAAGGGAGAGATTATCCTGATCAATCCCCCGGCTGAGAAAATGTTGAAGACATGGCGGTATGAGGAAGATATGGACGGTGAATCCCACCAACTTCCACGTTTGTTACTGGATATCTTTGATCAGGTAGTGCAAACGGAACGGGAACATGTGCGCACTGTTTCAGCCCAGGGACGCTTTTGGACCATTGTCATGGCGCCCCTTTACAACCGGGAAAAGTTAAGAGGTGTGGTGGCTGTGGTACGGGACATGACCGAAGAACGGCGCCTGGATAAATTAAGGAAGGATTTTGTGGCCAATGTCTCCCACGAGTTGCGCACACCTTTGGCTATGCTGCAGGGTTACAGCGAAGCCCTGGTAGATGATGTGGTCGACTCAGCCGAGGAGCGGAAGGAATTGGCCCGGATTATCCACGAAGAATCCTTGCGTATGGGGCGGCTGGTCAATGAGCTGTTGGATTTGGCCCGCATTCAGGCTGGTCATATTGAGCTGGACCTGGAACCAATGCCCCTGGGACCGATTGTGCACAAAACATTGCGCAAATTTACCAACCTGGCCAAGGACGAACAGATTACCCTCCGGGAGGATGTCCAAGAATCGGCTGAGCTGTATCAAGTAGATGCGGACCGGATAGAGCAAATCCTGACCAATTTGATTGATAATGCCATCCGGCATACGCCTGCCCATGGCACCGTGTCTGTTCAATTAAAAGAAGACGCTCATGGGGCTCACATCTCGGTCAAAGATACAGGTCAAGGCATTCCGGAAGAGGATCTGCCCTTCGTGTTCGAACGTTTCTATAAGGCAGATAAGGCCAGAACAAGAGGAAAATCAGGTACAGGGCTGGGCTTGGCCATTGTCAAGGACCTGGTGGAAGCACATCACGGGCACATTGACGTGCACAGCAGAGTGGGTGAAGGAACAACCTTTACCATCCATCTTCCTCGACCTTCAAAAGAGGAACACTAAAGGTGATAAGGAATGGTTAAGATCACGGGAAACCGGTGGAAATGGGCTTTTTTCGTCCTTTTGGGCGCTGTGTTGCTGCTTGTTGTGGTCCAGTTATCTGTTCTCCTGTTGTGGCTGAACCATTTGCAAACGTCTCCTGATGGGCTAGAAGAGTGGCCGCCGGGGGGAGGAAGCCAACATCTGGGAAGTGGTACAGTCTTCACCTTGAGTGCTTCTAAACAGGATTTAAACACATTGATCAGTGCCTATGTGGCTCAAGACATTGATCAGAGGGAAGCTTATGAACTATATGTGGATGATGAGATTTATTTTAAAACGGAGATTCCTATCTTTAACCGCCAGCTCCCCCTGGTTATGAGCTTTGAAGCGCAGGTTCTCTCTTCCGGCAATTTGCTGCTTAAACAGCACACCATGCGGCTGGGAGGTCTTCAGCTGCCAGCTGATCTGGTCCTGGCTGTGATCAAGGGCAGCTACCATTTCCCTGAATGGGTCACCATTAATCCAGGACAGGCTGAAATCCACCTGGCCCTAAACCAGCTTAAGATTCATGAACAGTTCTATTTGAAAGCATTAAAGTTTGATCTGAAGCAGGATGAGATTATTTTTCAGTTGATCTATGAGGAGCCTGTTTCTGAACATTAGACTTGTCCAGGGTAAAATGTCATGGTTGCCACTTAGCAACTTCCATGCTAGGATAAAAATGAACGTCATTCAGCATACAAAACAAGGGGATTGTTCACATGTTTGTTAGAAAAAGAGGTTTGGCTGTGTGGTTGAACCAAGTCAAAATGGCCAGACACTTGAGAAAGTTTGGCAACGTGCATTATGTGTCCCGGCGCATGCGCTATGTTATTTTGTATGTTGACGAAAACAAGGTTCAGGATATGATAGCTAAACTGAACCGGCTTAACTACGTGAAAAGGGTGGAACCTTCTCATCGGCATGAATTGCGCCTAGAGTTCCAGTCCAAGGCGGATAAGGCGGAAGAGTATGATTATCAATCGAGAATATAGCTTAGAATAAAAGCAAAAAGCTCCTCTTCTTCTCAAGGAAGGGAGCTTTTTGCTTTTAGATTTACAGGATGAGGATGGCCATGGCAACAATGGTGACTGTGCCGAGGCCCAGCATCACCGGAATAAAGTTTTTCCTGACCACATCAGCCGGTTTGACCCCGGCAATGCCCGCATCTGCTGCCAGACCAAAAGCCCAAGCTGTCAAAGTTCCTCCACCGGCCCAGATGGCAGCTATTTGACCCAGGGAAGCTAAAACATGAACATCAACCCCGGCTGGACCACCAATGGCTGCCGACAATGAGCCCACTAAAGGCAAGCCTGAAAAACCGGATCCATCCAAACCGGTTAGAATGCCCACCAGGACAATCCCGATACTGAGTGCAACGGCGTCCAGAGGTAAAGCTTGGGCTAAGGCACTGCCTAAATCAAACAGATAGCCAGTTGCCCCTTCCCCCAAAATTTCAGGGGCATAGCGGGGGGAACCCATGAAAAAATATCCAGCGATAGGGATAACCGGGGTGAATATTTTGATGGCAAAGAGCAAACCTTCACGCAAATGCCCTACAATGGCTTCAAAACTATCTTTGCCTGCCTGAACAACTGTCAAGAGAATAAGCAATGCGGCAGCCGTTCCGCCAAGCAAAGCGGTGGCTTCACCGCCCCGGATTCCTTGCATGTACATCGTGAGCACTATACTGACCAAAATAACGGGGACCAGGATAGCCATCCAGCCGGCCAAGCGCGGTCGTCTGGAGCTCTTAACCTTGGCCTCCAATTCCTGCGGTGCTTTTCCCGGCCTTATTTTCCCTTTTTTCAAATCACGGCGCAAGATGAAGAAGGCGGCCGTCACGGCCACAACGCCGGTTACTAGGGAGAACAGGGCGGTATAAGGCAAAATATCAGCGGGGTCAACATTGGCACTGGCAGCAGTCAGGGAGGTGGCTCCTTGAATGACCAAGTCTCCTGATAGAGCCATGCCATGGCCAAACAGATTGACGGCGACGGCTGCGGCAATGGCAGGCAAGCCCACTTTCATCGCTATAGGGATGAGTAATGTGCCTACCAGCGCGATAGCCGGGGTGGGCCAGAAGAAAGTAGCGGCCACATACATGATCAGCCCCAAAATCCAAAATGCCACCCACGGTGTTAGCATCAGTCTTTTGATCGGGGCAATCATTTGTTGATCCGCACCTAGGGCACGCATGGACAATAACATAGCTACCATGAGCGAAATAACCAACATGATGCTGAACAATTCTTCACCGGCCAGGAGAAATGCTTTAAAAATGGTTTGAATGGCTCCCACAAGGGAACCGTGGTAAAGAATTCCAATCAGAAAAATTCCCACAATAGAGGGCAGGACTACATCTCGCCTTAATATCATGCAAGCAATGACAACAAGGATGCCAGCTAAAAACACCCAATGGATAAAACTCAAGTCAACGGTTTCCAACACAAAACACCCCTTTTTCCTCAGGTGGATAGGGAAACAGCCTTTGTCATACTGTATGCCTCCTGTGAAAAAAGGGTTAATATCTACGCAGAAATACAGCAAAAAAAGCCACCTGCCACAGGCAGGCGGCAAAAAAATGGGAGAGGAGAAACCGGAGGAAGAGCTTATGGGGAAACGTAAGTCTTCTCCGCGGTTGTCATCGGCATTGAACAATGCCGACATTATCATTATGGACAGCCAGACAAAAATTATACCTAAGAAAACACTTATTGTGTTAACATAAAAAAAGATTAATTTACCTTGCTAATGACATATACTAGTTGCAATGGAAGTGATGCTGGTGCGAGTGATCTCAGGTGCATTAAAAGGGCGCCGTCTGGCCCCGGTGCCAGGACAACAGACCCGGCCCACTACAGACCGGGTCAAGGAGGCCATCTTCAATTTGATTCCTGTTGATATGTACAGGGATGGGACAGGCCTTGACCTTTTTGCAGGAACTGGCAGTCTGGGCATCGAAGCCTTGAGCCGGGGATGCCGTCGCATGGTCTTTATCGACCACCATCCCTTGGCCATTAAAGTGATTTATCAAAATTTGAAAGCGCTAGGACTGACAGGACAAAGTGAAGTATACAAAAACGATGCCCGGCGAGCCCTAAAGGTTCTGGCCAAAAGAGGGATTGAATTTAACGTTATTTTCTTGGATCCCCCTTATGCCCATCACAATCTGCCCAACATCTTGTCTCTGATCGAACAGTATGACTTGCTCCGGCCTGAAGGCGTTATTGTGGTGGAGACAGCGAAAGGGACTGACTTAAAGGATAAACTGGACCGGCTGATCCTGGACAAGCATCATCACTATGGTGATACTGAGATCAGAATTTATGCGCGAAGGGAGGCCTCATCATGACAATAAAAGCTGTCTGTCCCGGCAGTTTTGATCCGGTGACCTATGGCCATTTGGATATTATTCAGCGGGCTGCCAATGTGTTTGATCATGTGATTGTCGCTGTTTTAAACAACTCAAGCAAAAAACCGCTGTTTACAGTGGAGGAGCGGATGGAGCTGCTTAGGGAAGTCACCAGGGATATGTCCAATGTGGAAGTGGATTCTTTCAACGGACTGTTAATCGATTATATGAAGAAAAAAGGAGCCAATACCATTGTACGAGGCTTGAGGGCTGTTTCCGATTTTGAATATGAGCTGCAGGTCGCTTCCATTAACCGTAAGCTTGATGACTCCATAGAAACGTTTTTTATGATGACCAACAACAAGTACTCTTATTTAAGTTCAAGTATTGTCAAAGAGATTGCTAAATACCACGCTTCCGTCAGTGATCTGGTGCCTCCGGAAGTGGAAGAAGCTTTGATGAAAAAGTTTGGTCAGGTGTAGCAGGGAGGAGGATACCGATAGGAAAAGTGAAGAAAGGCAGCAATGAGGAAACTCAAAACTGCCTTTTTTTGACCTGCAAGAAAGCGAAAAAGATAAGGCTGGCTATAACCAGGACTAAAGCGGTTGTCAGCAGAGTGCTGAAAACAAATAAATGGCTGTGACTCCACACCGACACATTTTGGGGAACACTCTGTGTGATAGCCGGTAATGACAAGTGGGCCAGCAGGGGGAGCAAAGGCTTCCACAATACATAAGTCCAGGCACAGGCTAATGCAGCATGAATCAAGCGGGCCAACAAATAAGGGGAGTAGCGGATATCGGTTCTGGCCAGCATGCTGGCCACTTGGGCATGAACAGACAATCCGCTCCAGGCAATAATGGCACTGGCGATGGCCACCTTGTGAGCCAACGGAATCCCATCTCCTGCTTCACTGGCCATCTGGGTGCCGAGCGTGATTTCAAACAGCCCGGCAAGCAAGGCATGGATCAGCGCGGGGTCAACGCCCACTGGGAACAGCAGCAAAGTAAGAAAGAAAGCCATTACCTTATTTAGACCAATAATATGAAGGATATTAATAATCACTGAAAACATAATGATAAACCCGCCGATCAGCAATAAGGTTTGGATGGAAGACAAGACAGCATCACCCATTAATTGGCCAATGGTCCGTCCGTCTTTGACCCGGGCCCGATGCATGGCCTGCAGGGCACGGTAAAGAATGTTGTGATTGTTTTGCGGAAAAAAGGAACGGCGCTTTTTCGGCGGCTTAGATTCATGGTAATGATGAAAGCGCATGATGAGCCCCACACAAATGGCAGAAAGGTAGTGGGAAAGGGCAATGATGACACCCAGGCGCACATCATGGAAAAAGCCAACCGCCACTGCACCAATCATAAACAAAGGGCCTGACGTGCTGGTAATGGAAACCAGCCGTTCCCCTTCGGCGCGGGTAATCAATTCTTCTTCCCTAAGGCGGACAGTCAGTTTAGCCCCCATTGGATAACCTGAAGCGATCCCCATCGACATGACAAATCCTCCCACACCTGGGACACGGAACAAAGGGCGCATACAGGGTTCCAACAGAACACCCAGAAAATGAACCACACCAAATCCCATCAATAGTTCCGAAGTGATAAAAAAGGGGAGGAGTGCAGGAAAAACAACTTCCCACCATATGGTTAATCCCCGCAGGGAGGCATCGAACGACTGCTGAGGAAAAGAGAGAATGGAAACCACTAACACTAAGGAAAATAAGGCCATGCATCCTGTTTTGACATAGGCTGCCCGTTGCATACCTACCCTCCTCGTACAAGTCAGGCTTGTATATGTCTACGTTGCAACAGACAGCTTTAGACCTTTTTGAGGGAAATTCCTGTTCAGCTGAGGAAAGAGCTAATCAGAGAATGGACCGGTTATGATCCTTCCTGCTTACGAATAAGCATTAAAGAGGTGAACATCGTGATTAGGAACCAGAATCAAATTGAACAGCAACAACCAAAAATCGGTCTTGCTCTGGGGGCAGGAGGTGCCCGGGGGCTGGCGCATATCGGCATTTTGCAAGTGCTGGAAGAACATAATATACCGGTCCATTGTATTGCCGGAAGCAGCATCGGCGCCCTGGTGGGCAGTTTTTATGCAGTGGGTCATTCACCACAGCAGATGAGAAAATTCCTTTCCCTTTTTCCTCAAAAGTACTGGTTGGATTATACAGTACCCAAGATGGGTTTTATTGCTGGTGACAAAGTGAAAGAGATCGTGCGCATGCTTACTAAAAACAAACGAATCGAAGAGCTCGACAAGCCGCTGGCTATTGTAGCCACCCACTTACATAAAGGGGAAAGGACTGTCTTTCGCCAAGGATCAATTGCAGAAGCGGTCAGAGCCAGTGTCTCCATTCCGGGCATTTTTGAGCCGGCAGTGATCGATGGAGAGCTTTACGTGGATGGCGGCGTGGTAGACCGCGTGCCTGTCTCTGTTTTGAAAGAGATGAAAGCGGACCTGATTGTGGCGGTTGATGTCTCCTATGTTGGGGAGACCAATCACCAGATTAAGTCCATTTTTGACGTGATTGCCCAGACCATCGATATTATGGAAAGGGAAATTCTTAAATACCGCATGTTTGATGTGGATGTTTTGATACGTCCCCAGGTGAATGCGTACAGCACCACCATGTTCTACAGAGGGGAAGAAATTATTCAAGAGGGGGTACGTTCAGCAGAACAAGCGATGCCGAGGATTCAAGAATCTATCAGGAAGTGGAGGGAATCAAATACACATGTTTAACGGGCGTAACGGAAGAAGCTGGGCATTAGTGCTGCTGATCACACTATTATTGGCAGGGGCATATTACTATCCCCTTCCTTATTTTGTGTCTCAACCGGGAGAGGCCATTGAACTGGAGCCATTGATACAAGTCCAGGGCGGCCATCCCGAGCAGGGAAGCTTTATGTTAACCACCATTCGCATGGGTGGGGCCAATGTCATCACCTATGCCTTGGCCCGGTGGAACGAGTATATGGAACTGATCGATAAGGAGCGCATTTTGGCCCATTATGAAGATGAAGAGGAATACAGCCGTTATCAGCTGGAGGCGATGGAAACCTCCAAAGATGCGGCGATTATTGCTGCTTATCAATTCGCTGGAAAGCAGGTGAATGTGGTCAATCATGGTATTATCGTCACTCACATATTAGCAGACATGCCGGCCAGGGAAACTTTGCAAATCGGGGATGTTATCACTCATGTGGATGGTTTGGCAGTCAATACATCGGAAGAACTGATTCAGTATATCCAAAGCAAAGAAGTGGGGGATCAGGTGGAGCTTATCTTTAAAAGAGGAGATGAGGAACAGACGGTCTCCCTTACCCTGCAGCCACTCCCCTCTGTGGAAGAAGGAGGGGAGGAACGGGCCGGAATCGGCATTGGCGCTGTCACGGACCGTCAAATTGAAGTGGAGCCACCGGTTGAGATTCAGACCAAACGAATTGGCGGCCCTTCTGCAGGACTGATGTTTGCCTTGGAAATTTATAATCAGTTGACCGAGGAAGATATCACTAAAGGCTATCGCATAGCCGGCACGGGAACCATTGATGCGGATGGCAGAGTGGGCCGCATCGGTGGTGTCCATCAAAAGGTGGTGGCAGCGGATCGTGCCGGAGCTGACATCTTTTTTGCCCCCAATGAAGGGGGGGCACCTGAGTCTAACTATCAACGGGCTGTGCAGGCTGCCCAGGATATTGGCACCCAGATGCAGATCGTGCCTGTGGATACCATTCGAGATGCAGTCGATTATTTGCGTCAATTGCCAGAGAAGTAATATTTATGTTCTGAGCGGGGGCTGGGCCAGCTCCCGTTTCCATTCTTTAGCCCGTATATCAGAGCGGTAGCCCAGCGTGTAGATCCGGGCTGCTTTGAGATCCCAATCCAGCATGGGGGGATGAGCTTGGCGAATGTTTGCGATCAGGGGGATCGTCAATTCTTTTTTGTACCGGTTTAAGAGTTCCCGTCCTTTAGCAGAATATCCCAGCAGCCGTAAATAGGCCGGCCCTTCTTGAAGGCTGAGATTCTCTATATCCTGTTTGTGGCATTGAGTCAAGGTATGGACCAGGATGCGCTGGATACGGTTCCAGGTATAGCGTTTGGTTTTTACTTGTTCAATCAGGTGTTTGGCAGAATGAGAAGAGAGAACGCATGCTTTGAGCCGGTGCTCAATCCCTTCCTCCATTTCATAAATACGGTTCAAATCTCTGGCTGAGTGGGACAGCAGCGCATATAAAAGGTAGGAGTAAAAATTTTCCCAACAGATAAGCCCCCTGCCTGCCTCGTATTCCTCCTTTAATACATCCAAGGTAAAGGACGGCACAAAAGGGCGTATGGCCTCCCAGTCAGGGACAGCCGTCTCCAGCAGGGCTTGGCGAATGCTGGTGGCACTGGCAATATGGGTGTCCGTTAAAGTCTGTTGGTGGTAGTGAGCCTTGTAACGCTTGATGGTTACTGGTTGAATGGTGCTTTTCAATTGATGCAAAGCCATGAGATAATGGAGACCCAGGATGTTATTGGGTTGTGCAAATGTTTTAGCATCGACCCTGTCCGATTTGTTTAACTGTGCTGCCAGCGCATGCCCATAAGCATAAGCATAGGGATGCCCCTCTTTCAGTTTGGCCTTCAGTGTCTTTTTAAATGACTGGGATTCTGTGGCCAGCATGCGGGCTGCAGTATTCAGTTCTTCCAGGTTGCCGCTTTCAGAGCCGAAGCACAGGTGGGTGACAAAGGGAAGCTGATTAAGCAGGAACACAGCGCCGTAAGCAAAGATTTCGGCTTGCTGGGTACTATAAACATAAGGCAGTTCAAAGACCAGGTCCACTCCCATGTCCAAAGCCATGCGGGTCCGGGCCCATTTATTGACCAGAGCAGGCTCCCCCCGTTGCAGAAAGTGGCCGCTCATGACGATCACGCAAGCCTCAGCCCCGGTTAAGGCCATCGCTTGTTCAAAATGATAACGGTGACCATTGTGTAAAGGGTTGTATTCAACGATTAAGCCGACGACTTTCATGCTTTCACCTCTTGTTCCATCATATTTGACAAAAGCTTAACTTTCAAGCTATAATAAATTCTGTTGCTTTGAGGTGACAAACATTGAAAATACCGACACATCGCATCCTTCATTTAGCGGATCAATCATTGCCTTTGCATGAAACATATGACATGAGCGCCCTTACAGAGCGCCATAAACAGCTTCTGTCCATAGGCCCTGTAGAATTTAACGGTGAGGGTTATTTGGAATCGGGCTTGTTTGTTATCAAAGGAGAAGTTAAAGGGGAATATATCCTCACTTGTTCCCGCTGCTTGAGAGAATTGGAAAAGTCCTTTAGTCAAGCTGTTGAAGAACGCTTTGATTTAAACCCTGAACAGCATCGTTTCAACGGGGATGATGAGCAAGAGGATATCCATCCTGTACATGAAAATGTGCTGGACTTGACACCTTACATTGAACAACAGGTGTTACTCTCGATCCCGTTTATTCCCGCTTGTGAAGATGAAGCAACTTGTCAGGAAAACATGCTTCAAGAGGGAAAAGGCTGGTCCATTGCCCGGGAAGAGGAACAACAGGAAAAAGTGGATCCCCGGCTGGCTGAACTGGCCAAACTCTTGAATAAGGACCAGTAATCACTTAGGCTGCTACCGTAAACCAATCGCTTACATACCGACTCAACCTGGTAAAGGGGGTGGAGAACATGGCAGTACCTTTTCGGAGAACATCAAAAACCCGCAAAAGAAAACGTCGCACTCACTTTAAACTGAGTGTTCCGGGCATGGTCAAATGCTCTTACTGCGGTGAATACAAACTGGCTCACCGCGTCTGCAAAGCCTGCGGAACATACAAAGGTGAAGATGTAGTCAATGACTAAAAAGGTAAGGGGTTGCTCTTACCTTTTTTTATATTGTCCCCCAATGCATGATTCTCCTCCGCTTAAGCCATGCTAGGTAATGTGTTTTTGATCCTGCAAAACAGGTTCAAAAATGCACAAGTGAGAAAAGGACCGGGGAGGAATGGTCATGAATCAACAAAACCAACAAATTCAGCAGTTGCAACAAGCGGTTCAACAAGCTCAGCAAGCTGTTCAGCAGGCCACTCAGCAAGCCAATCCCCAACTAATTCAACAGGCTCAGCAACAATTGCAGCAAGCCCAGCAGCAGTTGCAACAAGCTCAAGCTTCTGCCCAAGCTCAGCAACAACAACAATTTCAGCAGGTACAGCAGCAGCTTCAACAAGCTCAGCAGCAATTGACACAGGCCCAAAACAAGCTACAGCAGCAATAACCTTCTTTTGCTCCCGGTAGATTAGCAAGGAGTCAGCTAATCAGGTACTGTGTTACTTCCTCAAGGCTCTCGCTCTGGCCAACAGGCCGAAGCGAGGGCTTTTTAGGTAAAAAGCAGCGATGGTATTTTCAAACTCTGTAGTGGGAGGAAAAAGGATGGCGGTAGGCGAAAAAGTAAATATGAAGTTGATTTTGACCTGGAGACAAAAGGCCAGTGGGGCATTTATGAGAAAAAGTTAGCGGACAGTTCTAGCAAGGGGGAAAGGCGATGATTAAAAAGGATGTTATCGAGCATATGGGTGTGTTAACCCTGGCCAGGCCATGGGTGCATAATGCCGTTAACCGCCAGATGATCAAGGAATTGGGCCAACATTTACAAGCGTGGCGGGATGACAGGGAGATTAAAATGGTCATACTCACTGGAGAAGGGAACTCGTTTTGTTCAGGGGGAGATATTGAGGAATTTAACACGCTGAGCAAAGCAGAACTCAGCGCCTGTTTTCAGCAGATGAAAGAGGTTTTGTTAGCGTTGCACTATTTTCCCAAACCGACTGTGGCTGCTTTAAACGGGACAGCGGTGGGAGGGGGCTGTGAGCTGGCCAGTGCCTGCGATTTTCGTTTGGCCCATCCCGCTGTTCAGCTCGGGTTTGTGCAGATTCGTTTGGGGATTACGACCGGCTGGGGAGGAGCTAATTATCTGTTTAAACTTCTCCCCCGTCAAAAAGCACTGGACATGCTGTTAAGCGGAGAGAGGATGTCCGGCACTGAAGCCCATAAGCTGGGTTTTGTCGATAAAATCTTTCCCACAGACCATTTTTTTGAACATGTGCTCACCTGGTGCAGACGCTTTGCCCGTCAGCCCCTGGACGCGCTGCTTCTCTACAAACAAACTGCGCAGCAAGCGGAAGATCCCCGCTTCAGTTTTTCCGAGAAGGTGACGGCAGAAGTTGAGCGGTGCATACAGGTGTGGGCAGGTCCGGTTCATCAGCAGTCAATGATCCACTTTTTGCAAAAAATAAAGAAAAAATAGTTGGCCAGGTTTAAAAGATTGTGATTTGGGCATACTTCCAATAGTAGAACAAGATTCTATGAACTCTACTAAGTGCATAGACTAATTAAAAAGCTGCTATTGGAGGGATCAGAATGGTTGCTCAAAGACAAGATGCATGGACGGAGGAAGATGATCTCATCCTGGCTGAGGTGACCTTGCGTCACATCCGGGAAGGAAGCACGCAGCTTGCTGCCTTTGAGGAAGTGGGCCAGCGTTTGGGGCGCACGCCGGCTGCCTGCGGATTTCGCTGGAATAGTTTGGTGCGCAAGAAGTATGAGTCTGCCATCCAAATTGCCAAAGCACAGCGCAATCAGCTGAAAGCAAGAAGTAAAAAGCGGACTTCCACCGCTGAAAGTGATAGAGTGCAAGAGTTGTCAGCTCCGGGCACAAACCAGGAACTGGCTCAGGAGATGACCCCTGAATTGGATGTGCGCACGGAAGTAACTGAACAAGCGGAATCAACGCTGACCTATGACGATGTGATTCGTTTTCTCCGCCAACAAAAGGAATCTTATAAAAAGATGAGGCAAGTAGATCAACTGTTAAATCAAAAAGAAGAAGAAATTAAAAAGTTACGAGAAGAGAATGAACAGGTGAAAAAGGAACTGGAAAGCATCCAAAAAGAGTATGATATGATGAATGAAGATTACCAAGCTTTGATGAGAATTATGGACCGTGCCCGGAAACTTGCCTTTTTGGGTGATGATGAGCAGGAAGAACGGATCAGTTTTAAAATGGACAAAAACGGCAACTTGGAGCGGGTTGAAAAGGGATAATCAACCTTGATGGATTATAGAGAATCCAAAGCATAAACAAAAGGGAAGAGAGCCCCTTACTGTAAGGACGGGATGGGGGCACCTCTTCCTTTTTTCGTGTACACATTTTTGTGTTCTCAACCAGTGCGACTGATAGCAGGGGATGGCAGGACCATACAAAATAACTTTGACTACAGTTTTCCAGATCCTACAGTTCCAGGTCGCTGTCTTCCAATTCCCTTTCTTTAACGCCTTCCGGCAGCCAAATATAGGGGCTTTCTCCCCTGTCACGAACCGGATTGTACTTTACAGGCTGAAAACCCATTTTGAGCCAAAAATCACCCGACTGTTGTCTGGCATTGGTTTTGATAGGCTGACCAAAGCTTTTGGCATATTCAACCAAGGCCGTCCCGTAACCGCGGTGGCGATAATCTGGCAAAACCTCCAGTTTCCACAGCTCCAAATAATCTTGCGGGGGATCAAAATAGCGGTCATACTTGGCGTTAATCTGGTACAAACTCATGCGGGCCACCAGCTTATCCCCATAATAAATGCCATAGAAGGGAGAGTTGCTGTCATCTTCAATAATGTTGGCTTGCAGATCTTCGAGCATAGACAATTCTTCTAAGCCATATTCCTTAAATTTCTGAAACTCCTCCAGTGTTTTGTAATTAATTAATAAGCGCTTCACTTCTGGCTTATCCACAATTGACACCCCTTTTTTGCAGCTACCTTCAGTATTAGTTTACTGTTTTTACGATGATTTTACAATAAATGTGCTAGATTTAGCGATTATCTTAAATTTTAAAAAAGTAAGAGGAATTTTTCAGGCTCATGTCGAATGAAATGTACTTAGAAGATTCATTCTTCTTTCTGTATCTCTGCAGAAGATGATGGGGGAAGGAGTGAAGGCATGGCTAAGAAAAAAGTGTTAATTGCCAACAGGGGGGAGATTGCCCGGCGAGTGATCCGCACCTGTAAGGAGCAGGGCTATGGAACTGTGGCCATTTACTCGGATGCGGATCAGGAGATGCTTTATTTACAAGAGGCCGACGAAGCCGTCCATATAGGTCCGGCGCCGGTGGCCCAAAGTTACCTGCAGATGGACCGTATTATCTCTGTCGCTAAGGAGCGGGGCGCAGATATGGTCCACCCGGGTTACGGGCTTCTGTCGGAAAACGCAGATTTTGCCCTTAAATGCCAGGAGGCGGGTCTTATTTTCATTGGTCCCTCGCCTGAGGTCATCGGGCAGATGGGGGATAAGCTGATGGCCCGCAATGTGATGAAAGAGGCAGGGGTGCCCGTTGTGCCTGGAGGGGAAACAGCAGCAGGGGATGTGCAGGAGGCATTGGCTCAAGCAGAACAGATCGGCTATCCTGTGATGTTGAAAGCCAGTGCTGGTGGAGGGGGCATCGGTCTTTCTGTTTGTCACACGCCTGAAGAGCTTAAAACAGCCTATGCATCTGCCAAAGGCAGAGCCAAGGCTTATTTTGGTCAAGATCACATGTTTGTGGAGAAATATATTGAGGATCCCCGGCATATTGAGGTCCAAATTGCGGCTGATGAGCATGGTCATGTTTGCCACCTGTTCGAACGGGATTGCTCTATCCAGCGTCGTCATCAGAAGGTCATTGAGGAGTCACCCTCACCATTTGTGGATGAAGAGACCCGCAGCAAGATCTGTCAGACGGCGGTCAGGGCTGCGGAAGCAGTGGGTTATACGGGCGTGGGTACAGTGGAATTTATTATGGGGCACGACAAACAGTTTTATTTTATTGAGATGAATACCCGCCTGCAGGTGGAACATCCGGTTACAGAAGCGATTACGGGGTATGACTTGGTCGCCTTACAACTGGCCATTGCCGAAAATCAACCCCTTCCTTTTGTCCAGGAGGAGATTAAGTGCCAGGGACATGCCATTGAGTTGCGTATTTATGCGGAGGATCCGGTTACGTTTATGCCATCACCGGGACAAATTACTGTTTATGAACGCCAGGAGGGAGAGGGTGTACGCTTTGATGATGCCATCCGTTCAGGAAGCCGGATAACGCCTTATTATGATCCGCTCATTGCCAAGTTGATTGTAAGCGATTTCAGCAGAGAAAAAGCTATTGATAAAGCGGCCCGTGTGCTGGATGAGGTGAAACTGGAAGGGATCAAACATAATATCCCCTTTTTGCTTGATGTGTTGAATGATCAGAGGTTTAGGGCAGGACATTATACGACCCAGTTTGTCAAATACTTAAGGGAAACGATAAATTAAAGCCCTAGGCTTTTTAAAAAACCAGAGGAGGGTGCTTACTTTGAAAAAGATTGTATCCACGATGACAGGAAGTGTCTTTCAAGTTCACGTCAAGGCAGGAGATGAGGTGCAGCCCGGCCAGGATGTGGTCATTTTGGAATCAATGAAAATGGAGATTCCCGTCACAGCTGAACAGGGCGGAACCGTAAAAGAAGTCAAAGTGGATGTGGGTGATTTTGTAAATGAAGGTGACGTGGTTGTGGTGCTTGAATAAGGCTGTTCTGTTTTTGTTGGTGAACGAGCGCTCGGTCTTTAGCCACAGAAAGGGGAGAGATGGATGACACGGGCATTGGAGGAAACGTTAAAACAACGCATTGCACAGATCGAACAGGGTGGAGAGGAGAAGTATCATCACAAAGCCAAAGAACAAAACAAACTTTTTGTTCGTGAGCGCCTCCGTCTGTTACTAGATGAAGATACATTTGTGGAAGACGGTAAGTTTGCCAATTTTTCAGCCGGAGACCTGCCGGCTGACGGTGTTGTGACTGGTCTTGGCAAAATCAATGGCCAAACAGTGTGTGTGATGGCCAATGATTCCACGGTGAAAGCAGGTTCCTGGGGGGCCCGTACCGTTGAAAAGATTATCCGTATTCAGGAGACGGCAGAGACATTGAAAGTGCCTTTACTATATTTAGTGGATTCAGCCGGAGCCAGAATTACCGACCAGGTGGAGATGTTTCCCAACCGGCGGGGAGCGGGGCGTATTTTTTACAACCAGGTCAAGCTGTCAGGGGTTATTCCTCAAATCTGTTTGTTGTTTGGTCCCTCAGCTGCAGGAGGGGCTTATATTCCAGCGTTTTGTGACGTGGTCATTATGGTGGATGGCAACGCCAGCATGTACCTGGGGTCTCCCCGTATGGCAGAGATGGTCATCGGGGAAAAAGTCACGCTGGAAGAGATGGGCGGGGCGCGGATGCATTGCTCTGTCAGCGGCTGCGGTGACATCTTGGCCAAAACTGAGCAAGAAGCCATTCAGCTGGCCAGGGAGTACCTCTCTTATTTTCCGGCTAACTACGAACAGCAGCCAAAACGGGAGGAAGCCAGACCACCCAATGGGGATGCGCGCCCCATCGAGGACATTGTTCCCGCCAACCAAAACGCCCCTTTTGATATGTACGAGTTGATCGATGCCCTGGTTGATGAGGGCAGCTTCTTTGAGATCAAGAAGCTTTTTGCCCCCGAGATTATTACCGGGTTGGCCCGGCTTGACGGTCATGTGGTTGGTATCGTGGCCAACCAGCCGAAGGTTAAGGGAGGTGTGCTGTTTGTTGACTCAGCTGACAAAGCGGCACGCTTCATCACCTTGTGTGATGCGTTCCACATCCCTCTGCTCTTTTTGGCCGATGTCCCTGGATTTATGATTGGGACGAAGGTAGAGAGAGCGGGTATCATCCGGCACGGAGCCAAAATGATTGCAGCCATGTCCGAAGCCACGGTGCCCAAAGTGTCCGTTATTGTACGTAAAGCTTACGGCGCAGGGTTGTATGCCATGGCTGGCCCGGCATTTGAACCGGACGTGTGCATTGCCTTGCCCACGGCCCAGATAGCGGTCATGGGCCCAGAAGCTGCCGTCAATGCGGTCTACTACAACAAAATTGCCAGTATTGAGGATCCTAAACAGAGAACCCAATTTATTATGCAGAAACGGAAAGAGTATCAGGAGAACATTGATATCTACCGCCTGGCTTCGGAACTGATTGTTGATGATATTGTTCCCGGCTCAGCGTTAAGGAAATATCTGATCCGTCGTTTTGAGGCTTACAGCATCAAAGATAAACCGTTTTCCACACGCAAGCACCCTGTTTATCCAGTCTAAACCCTGTTTCACTTTATTTGTTAGACAGCCAAATCAGACATAACAGGAGCTGCCCCAAGGAGTGATAGGCTCTTTCGGGGCAGCCCTTTTCAATGACGTGAAGTTAAGCTTACCTGTACAACTTAAAGCAAAATCTCAATCTCACTTTCTTGTTTCAAGCGTTCAACCAATTCTTGCCTCAATTCACCTTCTTTTTGCCATCTCAGCTGCTCTCTTATCATCTGCTTTGTTTCCTCATCTGCTTCCTCACCGGTCTCTTCTTCGTATGACAGATAGGCTTCCTGCTGCTCTTCTTCACTTAATTCAATCTCACCAATCTGATCATCTAAATATTGAGTGATCACCAGTTCATTGGCCAGCTCTTCCCGCAGGTCCTCCATGCTAAAACCGAGGCTGTCCAAGATTTCCTGCAACTCCTCTTCACTTGCAAACTGGGCTTTAATATCGGCTAAGGCTTCGTCCACTTGTTCCGGGTCGGCTGTGTAGCCCTCACTTTGGGCGGCCTGTAATAAAACCTGCTGTTCAATCAGGCCGTTCAGCACCTCTTCCTTCAACTGTTCTAGCATAGCCTGTCCTTCCTCGCCTTCAAAATCAATCCCGAACTGGGCATAGGACATCTTTATCTGTTCGAGATGGGCATCCAGTTGCTCTTGACTGATCTCAGTGCCGTTAACAATGGCAACGGACGGGCTTTCATCAGCAGTCTCTTGTTGATTTCCGCAGGCAATCAGTGTCAGCATCAACACACCCAACAGGAAAGCCACAAGCGTCTTTTTCATGATAACATCCTCCAAACTTTAAAAAATACATCATTTGCCTTACAATGGCATTGTGGCAAGTTTAACATACAAAAGCTTTGCTGTAAATGGTGCCCACCTTGAATGGGGCCCTGACACGATACGCATTGGGGTGAACATCTGTGCATGTATTAGTCATTGGCGGGGGAGCCATGGGTATGTTGTTTGGCGGTTATACATGGCTGGCCGGAAGCTGCCGGCTGACCATATTAACACGCCGTTCAGCACAGGCCCGTACGATGCGGGAGAAGGGATTCAGTCTCAGGCTCCCTGATGGAGATGTGCTTGAGGCCAAACCCCACGTTCTGGCCAGCCAAGAAGGGGACTTTTTATCTTCCCAGCCAGACTTAATCCTGGTGACTGTTAAACAGACGCAACTGAAGCCGGTATTAGAGTGGATCAAATCGCATATTGCAGCCAGCAGGCCGCTCTTGTTTATCATGAACGGATTGGGTCATCATGAGCACATAGAGCGGACACTTCCCCATCGTCAGGTATATTACGGTGTCACACAGTGCGGTGCAACCAAAATAGGAGATACGGCAGCGGAAGTGAGGGGGAAAGGGGTGACCATGATAGGCACTCCCTACGGCTGTGAATCAGAGCCTTCTGTTGCCCTTTCCCAGTGGATGAAGCATATCACACCTTATCTTGCCATAGAGTGGTCCGACCGGATTGAACAGGCCATGTGGAAGAAAGCGGTGATCAATGCCTGTATTAATCCCCTGACAGCTTTGTTTCAAGTGCCTAATGGAGAGCTCGTTAAGCGCTCCAGCCTGACCAAGTTGATGAGGCAATTATATGCTGAGCTTGTGCCGCTGGTTGAAACCGTTTGGGAGCAGGAAAACAATTTTATCTTAGCAGGAGGAGGGTTGTGGGAGGAGATTGTCGCTGTCTGCACTAAAACAGCAAGCAATCACTCCTCCATGTGGCAAGATATCCAGCGTGGCCGGCGCACCGAAATTGAAGCTTTGAACGGATATTTTGTAACTAAAGCAGTCCGGTACAACATGGATTTGCCTGTACACCGCTTTATCAGTCAGGCTATTCATGTATTGGAGGAAAAGAACAAACAATTGTGACGAAAGGTGAATCGTGAATGAACTTTACAGTACAGGAACAGGATGTTCCACAACTGAATGCTTTTGCTGATGATTACGTTCATCAGCATGATGAAGCGCTTGCCTTTTTTCATTACGCTCCCTTTAATCAGGAGAGTTACCACCGCCGTTATGAGGAGTTGAGAGGACGCACTTTTCCCCGGAGGCCCTTGGCTCACGTGATTCGTGCCCAACTGGCGCACTGGGAGCTCTCAACAGCCCAACAGGAGCGGTTGGAACACTTGCAGCGGGAAGAAAGTGTGGTTGTCATTGGCGGGCAGCAGGCCGGTCTCTTAACCGGGCCGTTGTATACGCTCTATAAAGCGATCACGATATTAAAAGTGGCTGCTGAGCAGGAAGCAAGATTGGGTGTTCCTGTCATCCCCGTTTTCTGGATCGCAGGGGAGGACCATGATTTTCAGGAGATCAATCATCTCTTCGTGCCCAGGACAAAAGGAACCGGCCTGGAGAAGCTGGTGCTGAATGAGCCCGAGGAACAAATGAAACGCTCCATAGCCCACCGGACGTTTTCCTGCAGGGAGGTGGGGGCTTGGGTAGAGCAGGTTTTTGAGCAAATGCCGCAGACAGAGTTTACCGACAAGGTGCGTCAACTGATTATGGACACTTTGGAGAAGGCTGGTTCCTACACCGATTTTTTTGCCGGCCTGATGCATTACCTCTTTTCACGGTACGGTCTGTTGTTTGTTAATTCTGCCGACCCAGGGTTGCGCAGGCTGGAATCTGCGGTCTTTGAAACGATTATCACCCATTATGATGTCATTGACAGCGATGTGCGCAGGCAGACCGCCCGTATGGAATCCAAAGGCTATGCTCCTCAAGTCACATTGGGCCAGTATCCGGCACTTTTGTTTATCTACGAGAATGGACAGCGGCTGCTGTTAGAAAAGAAAGGAGGATACTTTCAGACCAAAGACGGCCAATTTACCTATTCTGAAGCAGAGTTGTTGCAACTGGCTCAAGAAGAGCCGTGGCGCCTCAGCAATAATGTCATTACCCGCCCCTTTATGCAGGAATCTCTGTTTCCCACTCTTTCTTTTGTGGCCGGACCGGGTGAGGTTGCTTATTGGGCATTGTACGGGACCTATTTTGAGCGGTTAAATCTGAAGTTGCCGGTTATTATGCCCCGGTTAAACCTGACGATCATCGAGCCCCACATCGGCAATATTTTGGAGAAGCACCATATTGACATACAGACTGTATTTGGCTCGTTTGATTCCTTCAGAGAACAATGGCTGGCCGAACAAGATGAACTGCAGCTGGAGGAAAGTTTTGCCCGTGTCCGACAGGAAGTGGAACGCTTGTACCAGCCTTTAATCGAGAAAGTTGCCCGGATCAATAAAGGAATGGAACAATTGGGACGCAAAAATCTGGACAAAGTGCTGGAGCAGGTGGACTACTTGCATAAGCGCAGCAGCTCTGCTTTTCGTGCCCAGCATGAAGCGGCTATGAGACAGTTCGACAAGGTAGAACAGGCCCTTTATCCCGAGGGGCAACTGCAGGAGCGGGTGTACCATCCTTTTTATTTTTTCAACAAGCATGGTTTACAGTTGCTGGAAGGTCTGATGCGTCAATCATTTGTCATGAACGGGAAACATAAGTTAGTATATTTACATGTGGATTAATTTAACTGGATTAATTTGACGTCAGAAAGGAGCAAAACGATGAATGCCCGTGAAACGAGCATGATTCAAGATTTGAGCCTGTCCTCTGAAGGTCATTTGAAAATTGACTGGGTTAAAGCACATATGCCGGTTTTAAACCGTATTCGGGAGCGCTTTGAACAGGAAAAACCGTTTGCCGGGCTGAAGGTGGCCATTTCTCTCCACTTGGAGGCCAAAACGGCTTATCTGGCTAAAGTGATTCAGGCCGGAGGCGCTCAGGTAACGATTACCGGAAGCAATCCGTTATCCACGCAGGATGACATTTGTGCCGCTTTAGTGGAAGACAATATCCAAGTTTTTGCCCGCTACAACCCTGAGCCGGAGGAGTATAAGCAGCACTTGATCAAAACCTTGGAAACTAAGCCTGATCTGTTGATCGATGACGGCGGTGACCTGGTCACCATTCTGCATGAAGAGCGTCCAGACCTCCTGGAGCAGATTCGCGGCGGAGCAGAGGAGACCACCACCGGCATCTTGCGCCTCAAAGCACTGGCCAAAGAAGGCAAGTTGAAGTTACCCATGATGGCCGTTAATGATGCCTACTGCAAGTACCTGTTTGATAACCGCTACGGTACCGGTCAGTCAGTGTGGGATGGCATTAACCGCACCACCAATCTGGTCGTGTCCGGCAAAACAGTGGTTGTCATTGGTTACGGCTGGTGCGGCAAAGGTGTGGCGATGCGGGCCAAAGGTCTGGGGGCCAAAGTGATTGTCACCGAAGTGGATCCAATTAAAGCGATCGAAGCCTACATGGACGGGTTTGAAGTGATGTCCATGGATCAAGCCGCGGAACACGGCGATTATTTTGTCACTGTGACAGGCAACAAGGATTGTATCCGCAAGAGCCATTACGAAAAAATGAAAAATGGGGCCATCTTAGCCAATGCCGGCCACTTTGACGTAGAAATTAACTTGAAAGAGCTGGAGGCCCTGGCCCAATCCAAACGGGTAGTACGCAAAAATATTGAAGAATATCAGCTGGCTGGGGGCAAGAAGATCTATGTGCTGGCTGAAGGACGCCTGGTCAACCTGGCTGCCGGGGACGGCCATCCGGCTGAAATTATGGACATGACTTTTGCCTTGCAAGCTTTGGCCTTGGAATATATTAATCAACATCACGGTCAATTAGAAAAAAAAGTGCATAAAGTACCCTATGATCTTGATCAACAAGTGGCCGCCTATAAACTTGAGGCATTGGGGATCACCATCGACCACTTAAGCGAGGGGCAGAAAGCCTATTTGGAATCCTGGCTTGAATCCAAGTAACTTTGTAGTTTAACTTCTTCCAGACCGGAAGTGCTGTTATAAAATACCAAACTATTTTTTTAAAAAATCCTGCTCAACAAGCAGGATTTTTTTTTGTGGGGGAGAATAGATAATTAAGTGGTGGAAAGTGGGGGGAAGTGGTGGAAAACGGGGGAGAAGTGGTGATGCCTTGTGTTCCTGGGTGAATACCAACACGCCATAGACAATAAAGGAAGACTGATTATACCTGCTAAGTTTCGGGACAGCCTGGGAACATCGTTTATTGTTACCAGGGGTTTGGACAAATGTTTGTTTGTTTATCCCCTTTCCGAATGGAAGCAGATTGAGGAAAAACTGAAATCTCTCCCCTTTACCCGATCGGATGCCCGTGCGTTCACCCGCTTCTTCTTCTCAGGTGCGACAGAATGTGAACTGGATAAGCAAGGCAGGGTCAATATCCCGCCCAATTTGCGTGAGTACGCCCAGCTGGAAAAAGATTGCGTGGTCATTGGTGTCAGCAGCCGGGTGGAGATTTGGAGCAAAGGGGTTTGGGAAGACTATTATGCAGCATCAGAAGAATCATTTGCTGAAATAGCCGAAAAAATCGTGGACTTTGATCTGTAATGGAGGCAGCCAGATGTTTGAACATGTTACTGTCCTGAGAGAACAAGCAGTGAACGGCCTTAATATTAAACCTGATGGCACGTATGTGGACTGTACCTTGGGAGGGGCTGGCCATAGCCAGCTGATTGCCAGCTTCCTCGGCCCAAATGGCCGGCTGATCGGCATAGACCAGGACAGCCACGCCTTGGAATATGCCCGCCAGCGGCTGGCAGCTTATGATATATCCCTGGTGCTTGTCCAGCGTAATTTCCGCCATTTGGCTGAGATTCTGGATGAAGTGGGAGCATCGCAAGTAGACGGTGTGTTGTATGATTTAGGTGTTTCCTCCCCCCAGCTTGATCAGGCCGACAGGGGCTTCAGCTATATGCATGACGCCCCGCTGGACATGAGAATGGACCAGCGGCAACGTTTAACGGCATATGATGTGGTCAACTTGTGGAGTGAGGAACAACTGGCTGATGTGATCTACCGCTATGGTGAGGAACGTTTTTCCAGACGGATTGCCCGCCGGATTGTAGAGCAGAGACAGCACAAACCCATTGAAACCACGGGAGAACTGGTAGAGGTGATCAAACAGAGCATTCCTCCCAAAGCGCGGCAAAACGGCCCCCATCCGGCTAAGCGTACCTTTCAGGCTATCCGCATAGCGGTTAATGATGAACTGGATGCCTTTCAGGATTCACTTTTCCAGGCGGTTGAATGCTTAAACAAAGGGGGCAGGGTGGCGGTCATCACCTTCCATTCTCTAGAAGATCGGATTTGCAAACAAGTGTTTCGTCAGCAAAGTCAAGGATGCACTTGTCCACCCGGTTTGCCCCAATGTGTATGTGGTCAAACGCCTTCGCTCAAGATTGTGACCAAGAAACCGATTGTGCCTAGTATTGAAGAAGTGGAGCAAAATCCGAGGGCGCGTTCAGCCAAATTACGAATTGCGGAGAAAATTTAACTTTAGCAGTCAATATAACACAAGAATCTGGAAACATAAGGAGGATAGGCTTATGTATCAATATGGCAATGTAGCGGTTAAGTATCAGAATGAAAATCGGAACAGACGTCTGAACAACCAACAGAAACAGCAGGAACCAAAACAAACATCCCATCATCAATCTAAAACAAAAGGACAATCCCTGTTGGCTAGCCGGGAAAAGATGTTATCTGTTTTTGCTGTATTGATTGTCATCGCAACCTTAAGCCTGTTAATGGCCAGGGGGGCTATGCTCTCGGAAATGAATTATGAGCTTCAAGCTTTGGAAAGAGAACTGGAAAAATTGGAAGAAACCAATGCCAAATTAGAAGTTGAAGTGATCCAGCTTAGTTCACCGGAACGCATCTTGGCCATTGCTCAAAATGAGCTGGGTATGAGCATGCAGGAACGCACAGTCAAAATTTTATCCAAGTCCCGGGAAGGGGATGAGTAATCACAGGCTGGCAGTTTGCTATTCCTAGGATACAAGTCTTCTGTTGAGCATTGTTGACAAAGCGGGGGATGATCGTGAATCAAACCAAGATCCGTAGCCGAAGCCAATTTATAGGAGCAATATTTTTATTGCTCTTTTTTGCTGTTGTTTACCGCTTTTATACCTTGCAGGTTGTTGAGGCTTCCTGGTACCAGGAGCGAGCTCAGCAGATGTATGAACGGGAGAGGGTACTGAAGGCTGAGCGAGGGTCTATCTATGATCGTAACAAGAATGTGCTGGCTAAAGAAGTGAAAGCGTATACGGTGGTTGCCATATTGGATAAAGAGGCACCAAATCATGTCAAAGACCCTGAATCGACGGCAGAACAACTGGCCCCTCTCTTAGATATGCCACAAGAGCAGCTTTTTCAACTGTTAAACCAGCCAGACCGCCGGCAAGTGGAGCTAAGGCCAGGGGGATGGAAGGTTGACCAGGATGTCGCGGAAGCGATCCGTGACCTAGAACTGGAAGGCATCACCTTTGTGGAAGAGACCAAGCGCTATTATCCTAATCATACTTTTGCCTCTCATGTCCTGGGGTATGTTGATTTGGACGGTGAGGCGAGAATGGGGCTGGAACTGGAATTGGATGAACACTTGCGCGGAGAGGAAGGATTGGTCAGGTTCCAGCAGGACAGAAAAGGAAACAGGCTTATCGCTAGTGCTGAGACAGTGGAGCACCCTCAAGACGGTTATGATGTTTACCTGACCATTGATGAACGCATTCAGCTCTATGTGGAACAGGCTCTGGATGAGGTGTATCGTGAATACCGTCCGGAAAAAATGATGGTGATCGTTTCCGATCCCCATACAGGACAGATATTAGCCATGTCCAACCGCCCCTCCTTTGATCCCAATCATTATTCCTCAATTACAAACTATTGGAATGATACGATTGCTAACGCTTTTGAACCGGGATCAACGTTTAAAGTGGTCACCTTTGCCGCGGCGATTGAGGAGGGGCTGTATAACAGTAATGAAACTTTCCAATCGGGCAGTTACCGGGTCCCGGGACAAACCATCCGTGACCATAATCGCACGGGATGGGGCAACATTACTTTTTTGGAAGGGATGCAAAAATCAAGTAACGTGGCCTCGGTCATTCTGGGGTACGAACGGATGAAGAAAGAGGTGTTTTACCATTACATTGACCGCTTTGGGTTTGGTAAGCTGACCGGCATTGATTTACCTGGAGAGACCCCTGGCTATATCCGTCCGCTGGAGGCAGCCCGGCCGGCTGAAATTGCCACCATGACTTTTGGCCAAGGGTTGACGGTCACCCCCATTCAACAAATCCAGGCCATCAATGTCATTGCTAACGGCGGCAAACTGATGAAACCCTACGTGATTGATTCCATTTACGACCCCAATACAGATAAAGTGGCTGTGCAAAATAAACCAGAGGTCGTTGATCCAGAGGTGATTTCTCCCCAAACAGCCCAACAGATGCGAGACATTTTGGAAACCGTTGTTACCCGTGGTACAGGCACCAACTTCTATATTGACGGTTATCAAGTGGCCGGTAAGACCGGAACGGCTCAAAAGCCAAAACAGGATGGTACTGGTTACGTCGATGGGAAGTATATTCACTCTTTTGTTGGATTTGCGCCTAAAGATGACCCTAAGCTATCCGTTTTTGTGGCCATTGATTCCCCACAAGTTGAGCAATACTATCAAGGAGGAGCAGCTGTGGCCAAAGTGTTTAAGGCTGTCATGCAAAACAGCTTGCAGTACCTTAATGTAACCCGTGAGGCTGAGGAGGTTACAATTGAAGAAGCAGAAGCCGACTGGGCCACTGTTAAAGATTACCGGGGTTTTCCTGTGAACGAGGGTAGAGAGCAAGGGAAGAGAGACGGTTTTGACGTACATATATTAGGTGAGGGAGGCGAAATAACAGAACAGAAACCAGCACCTGGCACTTCCGTTTTGAAGGGCACCCGTTTATATCTGCTTGCCGGGGAACTGCGCCATTTTGCAACTCCGGACATGACAGGCTGGTCATTAAAAGAAGTGCAGGATTGGGCCCACGTCACCGGTGTACAACTTCATGTCCTGGGGCATGGCTATGTAACGGCCCAGAGTGTCTCCCCAGGGGAAAGGCTGCGCCCGGGAAGTGAGCTCTCCGTCACCCTGGAGCCCAATTAAGGACAAGTTGTCCCCTTCACGCATATGTCCTTCTATTCTCCTGTTATGGAGAGGTTGTTCTATCATGGAGACAAGTTGAATAGGGTTATAAGGTAGAAGGACTCTATTCTGTGTGGAGGGGATTTTCGTGCGTGTATCCAACGTCACTGTCCGGAGGCGGATCTTCATAGCGCTTATGGCTGGCCTGTTGTTATATCTTGTCCTTGGCACCAGGTTGGGGTATATTCAGCTCTTCCAAGGGCAATGGCTGATGGACAAAGCGGAGGAACTGTGGAGCCGCGACGTTCGGTTTGAGCCGAAGCGGGGCAAGATTATGGACCGCAATGGTGAAGTGCTGGCATATAATATCAGTGCTCCGACAGTGATGGTTGTCCCGGCCCAAGTCAAAAATCCCCAACAAACGGCCCAAGCATTGGCCAACGTGTTGGATATGAGTGAAGAGAAAGTGTACCGTCTCATTACCCAGCGGGAAATGATCGTCAGGCTTAATCCGGAAGGACGGAAAATCTCTAATGAAAAGGCTAGGGAGATCCAACGGCTGGGGCTCGATGGCGTGTTTATTGCTGAAGACAGCAAACGCTATTATCCTTACGGTGATTTTTTATCCCATGTCCTGGGCTTTGCGGGGATTGACAACCAGGGGCTGACTGGTTCTGAGCTGATATACGACGAGATCCTCAAGGGTGAACCCGGGCGTGTTTCCTTTTACTCTGATGCCAAAGGCCAGCTGATGCCCAGTCAGCCGGAAGTTTATCAACCACCCAAAGATGGTCACAATCTGCTGCTGACGATCGATGCCGGTATCCAAAAAATTATGGAGCGGGAAGTGGATCAGGCAGTTGCCCGCTATAATCCCGACCATGTGATCGGCATTGCCATGGATCCTAACACCGGTGAGATTTTGGCCATGACCAGCCGCCCGGATTATGATCCGGGCAGATATCAAGAGTATCCGCCTGAAGTCTACAACCGTAATCTGCCTGTTTTCAGTATGTATGAGCCTGGCTCCACATTCAAAATTATTACCTTGGCTGCAGCCCTTGAAGAAGGGAAAGTGGATCTGCACAATGAGCATTTTCATGACCCGGGCTTTATTAAGGTAGCCAATGCCCGGCTGCACTGCTGGAAGCGCGGGGGACATGGGCATCAAACATTTTTGGAAGTGGTTGAAAACTCATGTAACCCGGGGTTTGTTGAGCTTGGCGGGCGGCTGGGCACGGACACGCTGTTTGACTACATAGAGCGCTTTGGTTTTGGTCAAAAAACAGGCATTGATATGCAAGGCGAGCAACAGGGGCTGATTTTTGCCCCGGAACAGAGGGGACCGGTGGAAACGGCAACCACTGCCTTTGGCCAAGGGGTGGCCGTGACGCCCATTCAGCAGGTGGCCGCTGTGGCTGCTGCCATTAACGGGGGTTATCTGTATACACCCTATATTGCCAAAGAATGGCACGATGCGGAGACCGACATGGTCCTGGGACGGATGACGCCCCAGTTAAAACGTCAGGTGATTTCCAACGAAACATCACAAAAGGTGCGTGAAGCATTAGAAAGTGTGGTGGCCAAAGGAACGGGCCGCAATGCCTATGTAGAGGGGTATCGGGTTGGAGGAAAAACAGGAACCGCTCAAAAGGTTGCTCCGGGCGGAGGTTATCTAGAGAACAATCATATTGTTTCTTTTATCGGCTTTGCCCCGGCTGACGATCCCCAAATTATCGTCTATATTGGTGTTGACAACCCCAAAAATACAGTTCAGTTTGGCGGTGTGGTTGCGGCTCCGATCGTTGGGAAAATTATTGAGGATGCTTTGCGTTATATGGGCGTTGAAAAACGGGAAAGTCCCTTGGAAAAAGAGTACGTTTGGGGTGATGAGATCACCTACGAGGTGCCCAACCTGATCGGCATGACGGACAAAGACCTGCAGAGAGCTTATTTTCAGCTCCCGATTGAGGCAGCAGGAGATGGGAACGTGGTCATTAAACAATTGCCTGCGCCGGGTGAAAAGGTGAAAGAAGGATCGGTCATCCGCGTATTATTGGGAGAAAGGGCAAACCAATCGGAAGAAAAGAGTGACAAAACAGCAAGAGAAGATTAAAATAGTGTTGGCAGTCAATCAAACAGATCTGGAGTGAAACAGATGCAACTTCATAAGCTCATACAAGACTTGATTCCATACCAAGTACACATCCATGCTCATCACCACGAGAGCGATCAGTCTGGTGATGGGCATCTCCCATGTATAGAGATTTCCTCCATTGAACTTGATTCCAGGCAGGTGACACCCGGAAGTTTGTTTGTCTGCATCCCCGGCTTTAGAGTGGATGGACATCAATTTGCCCGGCAAGCCGTAGAACAGGGGGCTCGAGCCATATTGGCCCAGAAGCCCCTTGACGTGCCTGTTCCGGTAATTGTAGTGCCTGATACACGACGGGCATTGGCTTATGTGGCCAACTGTTTTTACGGTTTTCCTACTCAAAAGTTGCGCCTGATCGGTGTGACCGGAACGAATGGCAAAACAACGGTCACCTATCTGATTGAAAAAATGTTGGAAGATCAGGGACTGAAAACAGGTCGTATCGGGACCATTAATATGAAGATCGGCAACCGTGTACAGGAAGTGAAAAATACAACGCCAGAGTCCCTTCATTTGCAGCAAGCGTTCCATGATATGCTGGAAGCGAGCTGCTCCCATGCGGTGATAGAGGTCTCCTCCCATGCCTTAGATATGGGCCGGGTCCGGGGATGTAATTTTGGTGTGGCCATCTTTACCAATCTCACCCAAGATCATTTGGATTATCACCAGAGCATGGAACAATACAAGCAGGCCAAAGGCTTATTGTTTTCTCAACTAGGCAATGGCATTTCCGAAGGGGATTTGAAATATGCTATTTTAAATGCAGATGATTCCGCTTCTGATTACTATATGAAAATTACACCTGCTCAAGTGTTGACCTACGGTATCCACAGTGAACAGGCGGATATCAAGGCTTCGGACATTGCCCTGAGTCCCCAGGGGGTCAGGTTTACCGTTTACTATGGGACACAACAAGAGAAGTTTGATGTGCCTTTAGTGGGTATGTTTAATGTGTACAATGTGTTAGCTGCTGTGGGAGCCGGGATTGTGGAAGGTCTCAGTTTATCCCAGATTCGAGAAAGCCTCAGCAAGATAGAATGCATTCCTGGCCGGATGGAGACTGTTGAGGCAGGACAGGACTTTACCGTCATTGTCGATTACGCCCACACCCCTGACAGTCTGGCCAATGTTTTGTCAACGGCCCGCCAGTTGGCCCAAAAAAGATTAATTTGTGTCGTAGGTTGCGGGGGAGACCGTGACCGGGGAAAACGTCCTTTAATGGCTCAAATGGCGGTTAAGTATGCTGATTTAACGGTTTTAACTTCAGATAATCCCCGTTCCGAAGATCCACAAGCGATTATTAATGATATGGAAAAGGGGTTAATTGACACCAATGTGTCACAGACTAAATATACCTCCATCGTTGACCGGAGAGAGGCAATACATTGGGCCATCAACCAGGCTGAACAGAATGATGTGATTATCATCGCCGGGAAAGGTCATGAAACATATCAGGAAATCAAGGGACAGCGCTACCACTTTGATGACCGGGAAGTGGCCAGAGAAGTCCTTGCCTCATTAAAGTTATGAGAAGGAGGATGGGGATGTGTTCAATGTCATCTTACTGACTATTGTTGCTTCATTTGCCATCGTGCTGTTATCTGCGCCCTTGTTTATCCCTGTCTTGCGCCGCCTTAAGTTTGGGCAGAGCATTCGGGATGAAGGACCGAAGTCCCATCAGAAAAAGTCGGGCACACCCACGATGGGCGGTATCATTATCTTATTGGCGCTCTCATTGACTGTGTTTAAATTTTCCAATTATACCCTGGAGTTTTACCTGCTTGTCTTGGTTACTTTGGGATATGGCCTGATTGGATTTTTTGATGACTTTATTAAAATCTATTTCAAGCGCAACCTGGGGCTGACAGCCAAACAAAAACTGCTGGGGCAGATCCTGATTGCCGTTACGTTTTGTTACTTTTTGTATACGATTGGGCACTCCACCGCTGTCTACATCCCTGGCACTGTTTATGGTTTTGACCTCGGTTGGCTGTACTTCCCGTTTGTCGTCATTATGCTCGTTGGCGCGTCCAATGCCGTCAACTTAACCGACGGCCTGGACGGCCTTTTGTCCGGAACAGCCGCCATTGCTTTTGGTGCTTACGCATTGTTGGCAGCCCGTTATTCTGAGCCGGAAATCGCTATTTTTAGCGCGGCTGTCGTTGGGGCTGTACTCGGTTTCCTTGTTTATAACGCTCATCCTGCCAAAGTGTTCATGGGTGACACAGGTTCACTGGCTTTAGGCGGGGCCATTGCCAGTGTGGCCATCTTGACTAAGACAGAACTGCTGTTGGTGATTATTGGTGGTGTCTTTGTCATTGAGGCCCTGTCGGTCATGTTGCAGGTGGCTTCGTTTAAGCTGCGCGGCAAACGTATTTTCCGCATGAGCCCCATTCATCACCACTTTGAACTGGGGGGCTGGTCAGAGTGGAAAGTAGTTGTTGTTTTCTGGCTGGTGGGCTTTTGTCTGGCAGGAATAGGGATTTATCTAGAGGTGTTTGCCTAATGAAAAATAAACATGTTTTGGTACTGGGTTTGGCCAAGAGCGGTTTTGCCGTGGCCAAACTTTTGGTGCGTTATGGCGCGATTGTGACTGTGAACGAAAAAAAACCACGTCAGCAATGTGAGGGCGTGGCTGAATTGGAAGAACTGGGTGTTAAGGTGGTGTGCGGTTCACACCCCCTTTCCCTTTTGGAGCAGCCCATTGATCTGATTGTGAAAAATCCCGGCATTCCGTACTGCAATCCGTTGCTGCAGGAAGCCGGCCGCAAAAAGATTCCCATTGTCACTGAGGTGGAAGTGGGTTATTTGCTGACCCGGGCCCCCATTATCGGGATTACCGGTTCGAATGGTAAAACGACGACCACGACGCTCATTTATGAAATGCTCAAAGGGAGTGAACGTTCCCCTCTTATTGCCGGTAACATTGGCACAGTCTTTTGTGAAGTGGCCGCCCAGGCAGGAGAGGATCAGTGGCTGGTCACCGAGCTGTCCAGTTTTCAGCTGTTGGGCACCATGCAGTTTCACCCTAAAATCGGTGTGCTGCTCAACATCTTTGATGCCCATCTGGACTACCATGGCAGCAAACAGGCCTATATTGAAGCCAAAGCGAAACTGTTTGCTCATCAAACGCCCGCTGATCTTGCCGTATTTAATTTGGACCAGGAGGAAACAAGACGGGTAGCTGAAGAGGTCAGAGCGCAGATCGCCTGGTTCAGCATGCACGGCCGTCCGGAGCGAGGCGCTTACCTGGATGGGAGGCGCATCAAGGTTTCCAATCAGAGAGGCGAAGTGACTGACATTTTGGCCATTGATGAGCTGAAATTACCCGGGGCACACAACCTGGAAAATGTATTGGCTGCCGTAACGGTCAGTTTGGAGGCAGGGGCCAAAGTGGAGCGGGTCAGAGAGGTTTTACGCACCTTTACTGGTGTGGCTCACCGTTTGCAATTTGTGCGTGAACTGCATGGTGTCCGTTATTATAATGACTCTAAAGCAACCAATGCTCTGGCCACCAAAAAGGCGATTGAAGCCTTTCCGGGATCAGTGGTGCTGATCGCCGGGGGGCTGGACCGAGGTGATGATTATCATGAGCTGGAAGACGTTTTTCAATCCAATCTTAAGGCGCTGATCGTTTATGGACAAGTTGCTCAAAAGTTGGCCGAAGTAGGTCACAGGGCAGGGGTAAAACACGTTAATCGTGTCGATAATGTAATAGAAGCGGTGAACAGAGCCTACCAGGTCGCCGAGCAGGGTGACACGGTACTCCTCTCTCCAGCAGCGGCAAGTTGGGATCAATTTTCATCATTTGAGGAGCGGGGAGACATGTTTACCGACTGTGTGCATATGCTTAGATAAGAGCGGACTTGCTCACAATCTAGCGATATGAGGTGTTCCCCTTGCCAAAAATACGCTCTACTCCGGACTTTCTCATTGTCTTTTGTACATTGGCCTTGCTGAGCATTGGGATTATCATGGTATATAGCTCAAGTGCCGTGCTTTCTTTCCATAAATTCGGCGATTATTTGTATTATGCCAAGCGCCAGTTTTTATTTGCCGGACTGGGCATTGTGGCCATGTTCATCATGATGAATGTGGATTACTGGATTTGGCGCCGGTGGGCCAAAGTTGGCCTTTTGGTCTGTTTTGTATTGCTCGTGCTGGTTCTGATCATTGGCGTGGAGCGAAATGGTTCCAAAAGCTGGATCGGCATCGGTGCTTTTTCCATTCAACCCTCGGAATTTATTAAAATTTGGATGATTATCTTTTTGGCCAAATACTTGGCTGAGCATCAAAAATACTTGGTTTATTTTACGAAAGGCTTGCTTCCCCCTTTAGGCTTGGTCGGGGTGGCCTTTGGTCTGATCATGCTGCAGCCTGACTTGGGGACTGGTGCCGTCATGGTCGGCACGGCCGTTGTGATGCTGTATATCGCCGGAACAAGACTGACTCATCTTTTTGCTCTGGGCATGGTGGGAGTGGCTGGACTAGTGGCCCTTATTCTGGCTGCTCCATACCGGATCAAGCGCATTACAGGATTCCTCGATCCCTGGCAGGACCCTTTAGGGGCGGGTTATCAAATCATACAGTCCCTGTACGCCATCGGCCCCGGGGGATTGATGGGCTTAGGACTGGGTATGAGCCGGCAGAAGTTTTATTATCTTCCCGAGCCCCAAACCGACTTTATCTTCTCCATTTTGGCTGAAGAACTGGGGTTTTTGGGCGGAGCCACTGTACTTTGTCTGTTTGCCCTGTTGTTGTGGCGCGGCATGCGGGTGGCCATTTGTGCCCCTGATTTGTACGGCAATTTGTTGGCTGCAGGCATTGTGGCCATGATCGCCATCCAGGTGATTATTAATGTGGGTGTTGTCACCGGGATGTTCCCTGTGACAGGCATTACATTGCCGCTCTTAAGCTACGGCGGCTCCTCGCTGACGTTAATGTTAACCGCTATCGGTCTGTTGCTTAATGTGTCCAGATATGCTAAATAACGTAGGTGATAGAGATGAAAGTGATAGTATCTGGGGGAGGCACAGGCGGGCATATCTATCCCGCACTCAGCATTATCAACGAAATCCGTAAACATGAACCGGACTCTCAATTTCTTTATGTTGGTACGGCAAACGGGTTGGAAGCTGATATTGTGCAAAAGACGGAGATCCCGTTTAAAACAATTGAGATTTCAGGTTTCAAACGCAAACTATCTCTACATAATATTAAAACAGTGTACCGCTTCCTGAGAAGTACCTCCATATCCAAACAGATGATCAAAGCGTTTCAACCTGACATTGTCATAGGAACTGGCGGCTATGTATGCGGACCTGTTGTCTATGCCGCCAGCCGCTTAAACGTGCCGACCTTGATTCATGAGCAGAACGTGATTCCTGGCTTAGCCAATGCCTTTTTGAGCCGCTATGCCTCTGCCGTTGCCGTTTCGTTTGAGGGCTCTCTTAAACACTTCCGCCGAGACAATTTGTATGTGACCGGCAATCCACGGGCATCAGAAGTGGCTCAGGCGGACGGGAAAAAAGGGCGGGAGTCCCTGGGGATCCCCTCCCATAAAAAAGTGGTGCTTGTTGTCGGTGGCAGCAGGGGGGCTGAGGCCATTAACCGGGCCTTTGTGGAGATGGTCAGTAAAATCCGGGAGATGCCCGGCTGCCACTTCGTTTATGTGACCGGCCAGGTTCACTACAATCAGGTTGAAGACCAGCTGAAAACCCAGCGGCAAGGCTTAACTAACTTAACAGTAAAGCCTTTTATCTACAATATGCCGGATGTACTGGCCGGGACAGACCTGATCGTCAACCGGGCTGGAGCTTCCTTTCTGGCCGAAATTACGGCTTTGGGACTGCCGTCCATTCTGATTCCTTCACCTTATGTGACCAATAATCATCAGGAGAAAAATGCCCGCTGGCTGGAAAAAGAAGGAGCCAGTCAAGTGATATTGGAAAGAGAATTAACAGGTGAACGTTTATGGCATAGCTTGCGTGAACTGCTTGACAATGAGCCAGCGTTGGCTAAAATGAGGGAAGCGTCGTTGAAACTAGGCAAGCCAGAGGCTGCCAGTCAAATCTACCAGTTAATCAAACAGTTGACAGCAGATCATGTGTCACCATAGGCATCTGCCCGGCATAAATTAGTAACAGGCGTGAGCAGATGACCCCGAGATGCATTCAGTTGTAGGAGGTTGCCAATGAATGAATTAGCACAACGCTTAAATAAGGCAAATGTGGGGAAAGTGTGGTTAAATGAACCGTTAAAACATCATACCACTTTGAAAATAGGCGGACCGGCGGATATTCTCATTCAACCGAAGGACAAAGAGGGATTGATCACTGCTGTTAACATTACCAAAGAACATGGGATACCCTACCGTGTCATTGGGCGCGGATCAAATCTCCTTGTCAGGGATGGTGGTATACGCGGTGCTGTTATAAAAGTAGGGGAAGGCCTGGACTACCTGCTTGTTGAAGATGATAAGGTGACCGCCGGTGCCGGGTTTTCATTTATTAAGCTGGCCACGATGATTGCGAAACAGGGCTTGAGCGGCTTGGAGTTTGCAGGCGGTATTCCCGGCACAGTGGGTGGAGCGGTGTACATGAATGCAGGGGCTCACGGGTCAGATGTTTCACGCGTCTTGCTTTCAGCTCAAATCCTGTTTGACGACGGTGAGCTTGCGACCTTAAGCAATGAAGAACTCAATTTTTCTTACCGTACCTCGGTCCTGCAAAAGGAGCGTAAAGGTATTTGTCTGGAGGCAACATTCCAACTAGAAAAAGGTGACCGGGAAGAGATTATGAAGATCATGTCTCAAAACAAGGATTACCGCAAACAAACACAACCGCTCCAGCAACCATGTTGCGGCAGTGTTTTTCGTAATCCAAAACCTTATTCAGCAGGTCGCCTGATCGAAGAGGCGGGTTTAAAAGGGTTTCGCATTGGGGATGCACAAATTTCCACAAAGCATGCCAATTTTATAGTAAATCTAGGAAATGCGACGGCCAGAGACGTTTTAGCCCTAATCGAACATATTCAGCAAACGATTGCCGAAAAATACGGTGTGCACATGCATCCTGAAGTAGAGGTTGTCGGTGAGTGGTAAGGCACATTAATCATCCGCGGTCAGGGCAAGGTGTGGCTATTGTCCAGTTTTAACCATCCTGATATAATAGAAAAAGATCGATAGAGTACCAGAAGAAAGAAAACGGCATGTGATATGCCGTTTTTTTACCGGCTCACTTTGCTTGAATGGATGGGGAAACGAGATGAGTGGACAGAAAGTGATTGTGGATGAACGAATCCCTAAATTAAAGGAGTTTAGACGCCAGAGAGCCAATCGGCAATTTATCTTGCTGGCCATCCTTTTTTTTATGGTTATCTTGATTGTGATTTATTTTCAATCACCATTGTCACGCCTTGGCTCAATTGGTGTTGAGAACAACCAGCTTGTTGAGCGGGAGCGTCTCTTGGAGCAGGCTGAACTAAAGGAAGGTATGTCCTATTTTGACTTCCGGACGGAGGAAGTGGCCGACAAGCTGGCCTCCTTGCCGGAAATTAAAGAGGCTACTGTTCAAAGAGAGTTGCCCAACCGGTTGCACATTACGGTTGAAGAGCACCCTGTGGTGGCTTTTTGGCTGCAGGATGAGAGCTTGTTTCCGGTTCTTGCCAACGGTCATATTTTAGACAAGCCTTGGGAAGGAGAGCGGATTGCACAGCCCATTTTAAACGGCTGGCCCCATCAAGAGGGGGTGACTGAATTAAGTCGGGAACTGGAAAAACTATCACCTGCGGTGACTGACCTGATCTCAGAGATTGTACTCACCCCTGCCGCGAGCGACCCTTATCGTTTAACACTGTACATGGTGGATGGCTACGAGGTGAGAACAACCATACGCCAGTTTAGTCAACAGATGAGTTGGTACCCTCATATTCGTGAAGAGTTGAGAGAAGATAACCAGCATGGAGGAACGATTTATTTGTTGGATGGAACGTGGGCTGAAAGTCCACTCAGTGAGGAAGCAGGTGAGACAGAAGGCGGGATAGAAGGGATGGAAGATGAAGAAGAGCAAAACCATTAAGGTGACGCGCCTCCATTTGCTGTTAACTGTGGTGTTGTTATGTGCAGGGTATTTATTGGCCTATTCTTACAATTACACCAAAGAGTTTGGTCAAGAGCAGGCCGACGTTTCCCAGTCAATGACTCAGTGGGAAATTGAAGATCAATTGCGGGAGAAACTGATCCAAGCCCAAAAAGAAAATATGCAGCTTGAAGAACGCTTAACGGAATTGCAACACTTAGTGAGTGAAAAGGAGGAACAGATGTCCCTGCTGGAGAATGAACTAGAGGGCACCTATATTGAGCTGGAGTCTTACCGTCTCTTAGCAGGGCTCTTGGAAGCTAAGGGGCCCGGTGTGATTGTGACTTTGGAAGACAAGGACTATATAGGGGAAACAGGTGATCCCGACGATTATATTGTTCATGAACAGGATGTCCGCGGCGTCATCAACGAATTGTTTGCTGCAGGGGCAGAGGGAGTTAGTATTAACGGTCAGCGTTTTGTGCATACGACAGCTATTCGTTGTGTCGGTCCGACGATTATTGTCAATGGCGTTAAGTCAGCTGCGCCGTTTGAGATTGCAGCTGTTGGTGACCCTGAAGTTCTGTATCGGGCTTTGCATCTTCCCGGGGGCTACGTGGAACTGCTTCAGTCCTGGGGCATCACCGTGAAGGTAGAGAAGCAGGATGAGATCATTTTACCGGCGTTTATAGGAGAGTTGTAAATGAACCAGGATCGTAAGGTGATTTTAACCTTTACATTTGTCTGCTTTATTTTAGGATTGATGCTGGCCGTGCAGTATGCTTCCACTGCCCTTCCCGAGGAAAGGGAAACACGAGGGTTAAATGATCTGCGCTTGGAGTTGCAAAAAGAACGGGAGCGGACGCAAGCGTTGATCAGTGAAATAGGGTCATATCATGAACTGTTGCACCGTTATGACAAATCTCTTGACCAAGACCAGGATCCCCTAGAGATCATGGAGAAAGAACGCTTAAGGTTAAGGCAAATGATTGGCTTGGAAGAGGTGCAGGGAGAAGGATTTATTATCCGCATTGAACAGAGGGAACTCGACCCTCTGGAAGAGTATGAATTTGACCCGTTTATCTATGATGAAGATTTACGCCTCATTGTCAATGAGTTAAATGCTTACGGCGCACAAGCGATAGCCATCAACGGTGAGCGCATTATCGCCACCTCAGCGATCCGCAATGTCCAAAATCAGATCTTGATCAATACCCGCCCGGTCGCCCCTCCGTATGAAATTAAGGTTATCGGTGATCCATCCACACTGATTCCGGCTCTGAGACTGGCTGGCCTGGAAGAATACTTTGACATTGTCAGTCATAATGTCTCCTTTGAAGAAAAAGAACGTCTGACCGTTCCTGCCTACGCCCAGCGGATTGATTTTCAATATTTACAGCCTGTCAAGGAGGACAACAGATGAAGTGGCTTCCTGTTCTTGGATTATTGGTTGGTATTTTGCTTGGCCTGTCTTCAGATTTGACCGTTCCCCCCGCATATGCGAACTACTTGTCCATTGCGGTCTTGGCCGTCTTGGATACGCTTTTTGGCGGTTTAAGGTCCTATCTTCAATCAACATTTGATATTGAAGTTTTTGTTTCCGGCTTTTTCTTTAATACCCTTCTGGCGGTGGGCTTAGCCTTTTTAGGGGTTCATCTTGGCATTGATCTTTATTTAGCCGCCATTTTTGCCTTTGGCGTGCGCCTGTTTAACAACATCGCCGTCATTCGCCGCATCTTGCTGAACAAACGTGCAGGGAAACCCTCCGTTTAACCTTCAAAAATTGTTTTAAAAAATAGAGAAAAAAGTGTGAATAAAAAAAGGGAAACGGCTAAAGATGTTGAATTTAAATGTATATGAACTGAATCTATGATAAAATGATGATATATTGTCCGAGGCTGTTGGACATTGAAAACAGCTCAGCGTCATCATGTCAGAGGAGGTGCCACAGCATGAATAGCAACGGTTACATAGTCAGTTTAGATATAGGGACATCCCTGGTGCGGGTTGTCATCGGAGAATTGGCCAACAACACGATTAATATCGTTGGTGTTGGCACCAGTCATTCAGAAGGGATTAAGAAAGGTTCCATTGTTGATATAGATCTTACCGTTCAATCCATTCGCCAAGCTGTAGATAATGCTGAAAGAATGGTAAGTTTATCTATACAAGAGGTATTTGTGGGTATGGCAGGCAATCATATCCAGCTTCAGCCCAGCAAAGGGGTGGTGGCTGTCTCCAGCCCTGACCGGGAAATTGGGGAAGAAGATATCATCCGTGTCATTGATGCTTCCAAGGTGATGGCCCTCCCTCCAGAGCGGGAAATTATCGATGTGGTCCCCAAACAGTTTATTGTCGATGGTCTGGAAGAGATTACGGATCCCCGCGGCATGATCGGTGTCCGTCTGGAAATGGAAGGCACCATTATCACGGGATCAAAAACGGCTATACATAACCTTGTCCGCTGTATCGAGCGGGCAGGCTTGTCTGTGGCGGGGATCTTCTTACAGCCTTTGGCCACCAGTACGATTGCCCTGTCCAAGGATGAAAAAGCGTTGGGGATTGCCCTGGTTGACATTGGGGCCGGCCAAATGACCGTTTCCGTCTTTGAGCAAGGCACACTGATGAACACCGTGGTGATCCCTGTCGGCGGTGAATATATCACCAATGATATTGCCATAGGTTTAAAAACGCAAAGTGATGTGGCTGAACAAGTAAAAGTAAAACATGGTTGTGCCTTGATTGATGAAGCTTTGGAAGATGAAACATTTTCCGTGCCTCGCATCGGCAGCGATACCTATAAAGAATTTAGTCAAGTAGATCTGGCCCATATTATTGAGCCTCGTTTGGTAGAAATGTTTGAACTGGTTCAAAAAGAGGTTAAACGGATGGGTTACACTGAAGTCCCTGGAGGATATGTGTTAACAGGTGGTGTGACGGCCATGCCGGGTGTGCTTGAATTGGCCAAGGATGTTTTCCAAAACTCCGTCCGTATCGCTGTCCCCGATTACATCGGGGTGAGAGAGCCCCATTATACGGCTGCGGTGGGGATTATTAAATACGCGCTGCAAAACATGCGCCAACCTGAAAAAGAAATGGCTGCCGCAGTTCCTTCCAAGTCCAAAGGGCGGCCAGCAGCTGCTGAGCCTCAGCCAACGACGCGGTCAGCCTCCAAACAAACGGTGAGGGAAAAGGTCAGAAGTTGGTTTAAGGAGTTCATTTAAGGTGATCATTTTAAAGTCTAAAGTGGGACAAGTTAGGGGGAGCAATTGTCATGTTAGAGTTTGATATGGAAACACAACAATTGGCACGCATAAAAGTGATTGGGGTAGGCGGTGGCGGCAGCAATGCTGTCAACCGTATGATTGAGAGCGGTGTGCAAGGTGTGGAATTTATTACGGTGAATACCGATGCCCAAGCTTTGCAATTATCCAAAGCGGAACACCGTTTGCAAATCGGTGCCAAACTGACGCGGGGTTTAGGTGCAGGCGCCAATCCGGAAGTGGGTAAAAAAGCTGCTGAAGAAAGCCGGGAACAAATAGAAAATGTCCTTAAAGGAGCGGATATGGTCTTTGTCACCGCAGGAATGGGCGGTGGCACAGGTACCGGTGCTGCTCCTGTGATTGCAGAGGTAGCTAAGGAATTGGGTGCTTTGACTGTAGGTGTGGTCACTCGCCCGTTTACCTTTGAGGGGCGTCGTCGTTCGGTGCATGCCAATCAAGGCATTGAAAATTTGAAAGAGAAAGTTGACACATTAATTGTGATTCCCAATGACCGTTTGTTGGAAATCGTAGATAAAAACACACCCATGTTAGAGGCGTTCAGAGAGGCAGACAATGTATTACGGCAGGGCGTACAGGGTATTTCTGACCTGATTGCCGTACCGGGCCTGATCAATCTTGACTTTGCTGATGTGAAGACGATCATGACGGAGAAAGGTTCTGCACTGATGGGCATCGGCGTGGCTTCCGGTGAAAACCGTGCCGTTGAGGCAGCCAAAAAAGCCACTTGTTCACCCCTTCTGGAATCTTCCATTGAAGGAGCTAAAGGTGTCCTGATGAACATTACAGGGGGGACCAACCTGTCTCTCTATGAAGTGAACGAAGCGGCCGATATTGTGGCTGCTTCATCTGACGCCGAAGTGAACATGATTTTCGGTGCCGTAATCAATGAAGAACTGAAAGATGAAATTGTGGTTACTGTGATTGCTACCGGTTTTGATGAGGAGGTACAAGCGAACCGTGCCCAAAGCAGTTTGTCAAAACCGCGGATGCCAATGAACGGTTCTACAAACCGTTCTGAACCTAAAGAAGATATCAGTGCAGTTAATTCTAACTATAATGAAAATGATCTTGATATTCCCACTTTCTTGCGCAATCGCAACCGGCGCCGCTAACTGAGTGGATCCTGACTAAGTGGAACGATCATGAGGAAACAAAGTATGGGGCTGTCCAAAAGGTCATGAACTTTTTGGCAGCCCCATTTTACATGTAGTGAACATAATCGAGCTGTGTTGAATAGGCTAATATGGGCGAACACCTATGATGAGGAGCTGATCATATTGTGTGGCATTACAGGATGGGTGAAATGGAAGGAGCCAATGGCCAAGCACCGCTCCTTAATTAATACAATGGCACGAACACTGACTAAACGAGGTCCGGATGAGATTAATATTTGGACGAATGAACATGTGGCCTTTGGACATACCCGTTTAATTGTCGTTGATCCCAGGGGTGGAAGGCAACCCATGCATTTTCGGGCCGGGGAGCAATGTTGGACCATTGTTTATAACGGAGAATTGTACAATACAGACAAACTACGGTCAGAACTTGAACAGGAAGGTATACCGTTTAATTCCCATTCAGATACTGAAGTACTCCTTAAAGCCTATGCTTGCTGGGGTCCATCATGTGTAGAAAAATTAAATGGCATCTATGCTTTTGCCATTTGGAATCACCATGAGTATAGCTTATTTATGGCCAGAGACAGGCTGGGGGTTAAGCCATTGTTTTATACGGAAAAAAACGGCTCATTTCTCTTTGCCTCTGAACTGAAAGCATTGCTGGCCCATCCGGACGTGAAGGCAGAGGTTGACCGGGAAGGACTGGCGGAAGTATTGGGCTTAGGTCCTTCGCGCACACCCGGTCACGGCATTTTTAAAGGCATCTCTGAGTTGCGCCCTGCCCACGTCCTGATATGGAAACCGGAAGGGTACAAGATTTACCGTTATTGGCAAGTGAACAGCCATCCCCATACTGATAACTTAAACGAAACAGCAGATCACGTGTGCCAGTTGGTCGTTGATGCCGTCAAACGCCAATTGGTGGCCGATGTCCCCGTGTGTACTTTTTTATCGGGAGGAGTGGACTCCAGCGCCATCTCTGCTATCGCAGCCCAACAAATCCATAAACAGTTCAATGCACCATTAGAAACCTACTCTATTGATTATGTGGGCAATGAACAATTTTTTGAAGCCAATGACTACCAGCCCAATGCCGACAGTCCTTATGTGGAATTGATGTCCCGTTCTATTGGTTCTGTACATCATAATCTGGTCATTGGGCCCAGGCAACTGGTTGAAGGATTACAGGAAGCCGTTATCGTTCGTGACCAGCCTGGCATGGCCGACGTTGATTCCTCATTGCTCTGGTTTTGCAAAGAGATCAAAAAGCAAGCGACTGTTGCGTTGTCAGGCGAATGTGCCGATGAAATCTTTGGTGGCTACCCCTGGTTTCAGCGTCAGGAATTGCTGGAGAAAGACACCTTTCCCTGGATGGCTTCCATCCAAGAACGGGAAAAGATGCTTAAACCAGAGTGGAGAGAGAAGCTGCGTCTTGCCAAGTATGTCAGAGAACGGTATGAAGAAACCATAACAGAAGTGCCTGTTCTGGAAGGGGAAGAGGGAGTCGATAAACGAAGAAGAGAGTTGTTTTATCTGAATATGGTCTGGTTTATGACAACATTGCTTGACCGCAAGGACCGGATGAGCATGGGTGCCAGCTTGGAAGTTCGCGTCCCTTTTGCGGACCACCGTTTGGTTGAGTATGTATGGAACATTCCCTGGGAACTGAAAATGCTAAACGGCCGGGAAAAAGGTCTGTTGCGCAAGGCCCTTGAAGGTTTGCTGCCTGAGGAAGTATTATACCGTAAAAAAAGCCCGTATCCTAAGACATTCCATCCTGAGTACACCCGGCTGGTGCGAGAGCAGCTGCTTTCTATCGTAGAATCTGGTCAATCCCCTATGTTTGAGGTGATTGACCGTGATGCGTTAAGGACGCTGGCCGAGTCCGGAGGGAAGTCGTTCAGGCGGCCTTGGTTTGGCCAGTTAATGACCGGCCCCCAGGTGATGGCTTATTTTATACAGCTTGATATTTGGTTCCGCGAGTATAACGTTAATCTGATTTAGGGAGCTGAGAACATATGACAACGAGGGAAAAACATTATTTTGCTCACGGTCACACAGCAGAGGGGTATGTTTCATTTTATCCCTCCCTGATCAAGGAGTTAAAACACCGCTATTTGTTAAACGGGGCACCGGGAACGGGGAAATCATGGCTGTTACGTCAGTTAGGACAACAAGCGCTCCACAGAGGTTATGGTGTTGAATTTATCCACTCTGCATTGGTCAGAGAGGAAATAGACGGGGTGATCATCCCTGCCTTACAAACAGCAGTCATTGATGCCACCCGTCCTCATCATTTTGATCCTGTGTATCCCGTTGTGATTGATCAAGTTATTAATTTGAATGAGGGCATTGATGCTGGCAAATTAAAAGGGCAAACGGACAAAATTATTGATCTGGTGGACCAGCAGGAGGAGGCTTTCAAACGGGCTTACGACCATTTTTGCCAGGCCAAACAATTCCATTTGCAAAAGGAGGCTTTGTATGCTGAAGGATTTGATAAATCCCGTGCCAATGAAGTGACCAATGAGCTGATCAGTCGGTTCCTTTCCCAGGTTAAAGGGGAAAACGGTCGCGAGCGGCACATGTTCTTTGGGGCGGCTACGGCGGAGGGGGTTGTCCATTTTATTGATGAGCTGACAGAAGGGCTCCATGTACGAGTCATTGTTAAAGGGCGTCCGGGCTCAGGAAAATCGACGATGCTGAAAAAACTTGTCCAGAAAGCAGAAGAGCTTGCCTTAGAAACGGAAGTGTATCATTGCGGCTTTGATCCTAACAGTTTAGATATGATTTACTGGCCTCAATTGAAGGTGGCCATTGTAGATGGAACAGCGCCCCACGAGCTGGAGCCTGTCCGCCACGAGGATGAAATCCTGGATATGTATGCCCTTTGTTTCAGCAAGGATATTGACCAACTTTACGCCAAGGAATTGGCTGAACTGGATCACAAATATAAAGCTCAAACCAAGCAGGGGGTGGCTTGGTTAAGAGAAGCCAAACAATACAGGGATGAATTAAGGAGTCACTATCAGCAGGTGATGGATGAGGAGTTTGTCCAGCAAAAACTGGAATGGCTGGTGCGTACCATTTTTAGAGACCAATAAACTGATTAAAGCCCTTGGCTCCTCATAGGCCAAGGGCTTTGACGTCATGGTGAGGCCAGTCAAGCTTTACGGCTGTGGACTAGAGTGCAAGCAGAGTTAAATTTCCTCAGGCGCTTCAATGGTCAGCATGGACAAGCCGTGTTTCAAGACAAGGGCCATTTTTTTGCATAAGGCCAGTTTGGCTATTTGTTCATTCTGATCATCGACGAAAATACGCTCTTCAGCATAGAAACGGTTAAATAATTGGCACAGATCCAAGAGATATTTGGCGATCTGGGAAGGATCATCTTTTTTGACCGTTTCCACCAAAACGGACGGATACTGATACAAGGTATAGATGATCTCCCAGGTTAAGGGTTGTTCATATACAGCGTGTGTAACAGGCTCAATCTTGAGGTCTCCGGCACGGCGCAACAGGCTGGAGATCCGGGCGTGGGTGTACTGGACATAGGGTCCTGTTTTTCCTTCAAAATTGAATGCTTCATCCCATTTAAAATTGACCTCGCGGGTGCGATGCTGCTTCAGATCATTGAAGACAATGGCTCCAATCCCCACAGCTTTGGCGACTTCTTTTTTATTGGCCAGAGAAGGGTTCTTTTCGTTAATAATAACTTCTGCCTTCTTAATCGCTTGCTCCAACACTTCGTGCAGCAACACGCCTTTTCCTTTGCGGGTAGAGCCGATTTCCCCTTCGATTTTCATCACACCGAATTCAATGTGATGGCAGCGCCGGGCAAACTCATAGCCCATTCGTTCCAGAACACCGAACACTTGCTGGAAGTGGAGGGACTGACGCTGATCCACTACATACAAGATTTTTTCGGGGTTAAAGCGCTCATAACGATACAGGGCGGCCGCAATGTCTCTGGTGGCATAAATGGAAGCACCGTCACTCTTTTTAATGATACAGGGGGGAATCTGCTTGTCTTCCAGGCGGACGATCAGAGCCCCTTCGCTCTCTTCCAGCAGCCCTTTTTCTTCAAGCTCGGCCAGCACTTTCTCCATTTTCTCTCCGTAATAACTTTCACCCAGGTAGTGGTCAAAGCTCACGCCAAGCAAACGGTAAATCTTTTCAAATTCTTTTAAACTCTCGTCTTTAAACCATTGCCACAGGCGGACCGCCTGTTCATCCCCGTCCTCCAGCTTCTTAAACCAGCGGCGACCTTCCTCTTCAAGGGAAGGATCTTTTTCGGCTTCCTCATGGAACTTAACATACAGATGAATCAGCTCGGACAGGGGGTCGGCTTTAATTTTTTCATCATTGCCCCACTTGAAATAGGCGGCTAAGAGCTTGCCAAACTGGGTTCCCCAGTCCCCCAGGTGATTCATGCGTTCCACTTGGTAGCCCAGGGCGGCATAAGTATTGGCCAAAGCCTGGCCAATCATGGTGGAGCGAATATGGTACAGCTTAAAGTGCTTGGCAATATTGGGGGAAGAATATTCTACCACGACGGTTTTGCCGGCCCCGATTTGGTAATCAGCCAGCTGATCAGCGACGGTTGAAGCAAGCAATTCTTTGGCCAGCTGCCCGCGGTCAAAAAAGAAGTTCAGATAGGGTCCCATAGCCTCTGCCTTGGCAAAGCCAGCTGCGGCAAGTTCTTCTGTGGGCAGCTTGTCAGCCAGTTCTCCGGCGATGAGAGCCGGTGATTTTCTAAACTGTTTGGCCAGTTGGAAGCAAGGAAAGGCAAGATCTCCCTGCTCTCTGGAAGGGGGCGTTTCCACCAGGGAGAGAATGTGGTCTTCCTCTAGATCAAGGAGCGGTTTCAATAATTTGACGACTTGATTTTTCATCTTTATGCGTCCTCCTAAACTTTAAAACCCCTCGCCTGAGTAAAGGCAAGAGGTTGCATCATCAGTTATGTACGGCACTAAGGGGTTCGCTACATATTATACTGAACTCCTGAGGCCAAAATCAAGTCCATTTGTGGATTAGTTGTTCTAAACCGGGCGCCTGAAGCATAAATTACTTAATGTTCAAAGAATGTTCGACAGCAATTGTCGCTCTGTTTTGCTAAAAATAGTGCAAAGGTGATGGCAAATTTCAACAGCTTTTGAAAATAGATTAGGCTATACTGTTTCCAGCCTGTTTTTAAGGGAGCCTGGATATGTATCTCTATCTCGACCTGATCTGGTTGCTCAATTTTTGCATTGACTATTTACTGCTGTGGTTAACGGCTGTTTTTCGGAAAATGGAATGTAAAAAATGGAGACTAGCCCTGGCCTCGTTTATCGGCTCAAGTTATGTCCTGTTTTTGTTTATTCCTTCTTTACAAAGCTATTATACGTTGCTTATTAAATTATTATTATCCCTGGTGATAGTGTATGTTGCCTTTGGTTTCGGCAGTATACAGCGCTATGTGAAGTCCTTTTTCACCTTTTACTTTGTCTCGTTTGTCATTGGCGGCGGGCTTTTGGCTGTTCACTATGTGGCAGGCAGCAACCACCAAGTGCTGCAGGGCATGGTGGCCACCCAATCCAGTGGATACGGGGATTTGGTATCCTGGTTATTTGTGGTGATCGGTTTTCCGCTCATGTACTGGTTCAGCCGCAGCCAATGGCAATCCATTGAGCGAACCAAGGTCAAGGAACGGGTGCTTGTTCAAGTTCAGGTGACGATCAATGGACAGCATGTCAGCTGTCAAGGACTGGTAGATACCGGCAATCAATTATATGAGCCGTTTAGCAAAAAGCCCGTGATGTTGATGGAGGCCAAGATATTGGAGGCAGTGGTACCAAGGGAGATTTTAGAAGCAGCCCGGCATGAGCAAGGAATAACTGACTGGGACCAGCTTCATCTTCCCGATCACTGGCTGGCCCGTTTGTCCCTGATTCCTTACCGGGGAGTGGGTCGGCAGATGGATTTGATGCTCACTTTTAAACCGGACGAGGTTGTCATCACCAGTTCAGACGGGACGTGGTCAACCAGGCAGGTGTTGATCGGTATCAATCAAGAACCATTGGCAACCGATGGCTTGTTTCAAGCTGTTGTTCATCCCGATCTTGTTCTCTCCAACGAAAAGAGTAGCACTCAGTACAGGGAGGCGATCAAATGCTGAAAACAAAACTTAAAATGACCTTGTTGCTATTTTGGTACCGATTGTTGTTATTGTTAGGCATTAAGACTGAAGAAATTTACTATATCGGCGGAAGCGAAGCATTGCCTCCGCCGTTAACCCGGGATGAAGAAGAGCATTTGTTATCCAAATTATCCACTGGTGACCGGGCCGTCCGGGCCATGCTGATTGAACGCAATTTGCGTCTGGTGGTGTACATTGCCCGCAAATTTGAAAATACAGGCATCTATATTGAAGACTTGATTAGCATCGGCACCATCGGTCTGATCAAGGCGGTTAACACCTTTGACCCGGAGAAAAAAATCAAGCTGGCCACGTACGCTTCCCGGTGCATTGAGAATGAAATATTAATGTTTTTGAGACGGAACAACAAAATCAGAACTGAGGTTTCCTTTGACGAACCCCTCAATGTGGATTGGGACGGCAATGAGCTTCTGCTGTCTGATGTGCTGGGTACGGACAGTGATACCATTCACCGCGGAATCGAAGAAGAAGTGGAAAAGAAAATGCTGCATAAGGCGCTGCACAAATTGTCCGAACGGGAAAAAACAATTATGGAATTGCGTTTTGGCCTGAGGGACGGAGAAGAGAAAACACAAAAAGACGTGGCTGATATGTTGGGGATTTCCCAATCCTATATTTCCAGGCTGGAAAAGCGCATCATCAAGCGCCTAAGGAAAGAGTTCAAAAAAATGATGTAAGAGAGACATTTTTCCCCTCGGTTAGTGAGTGCATAATTTTTCCCTCCTAGGAGATACTTAACATTAACTTAGCTCCACTAGGAGGGAACAGCCAATGAGCAGACACAAAGTTGAGATATGTGGAGTGGATACCTCTAAACTGCCTGTGCTCACCAACAAAGAAATGAGAGAACTTTTTAAACGGATGCAAAACGGGGATTATACAGCTCGTGAAAAGCTGGTGAACGGCAATTTGCGCCTGGTATTAAGTGTCATTCAGCGCTTTAACAATCGAGGGGAGTATGTTGATGATCTGTTTCAAGTCGGTTGTATAGGTTTAATGAAATCCATTGATAATTTTGATCTCAGTCAAAACGTGAAGTTTTCCACTTATGCTGTTCCGATGATTATTGGTGAAATTCGCCGCTATCTCCGTGACAACAATCCCATCCGCGTTTCCCGCTCCTTACGGGACATTGCTTACAAAGCTTTGCAGGTCAGGGACCAATTAACGAATGAACATTCCCGCGAACCAACCGTGCAGGAGATATCTGAAGTATTAAACGTCCCCAAGGAAGACGTGGTCTTTGCCTTAGATGCGATTCAGGACCCTGTCTCCCTGTTTGAGCCCATTTACCATGATGGAGGAGACCCTATTTTTGTCATGGACCAGATTAGTGACGACAAAAACAAAGATTATCAGTGGGTGGAGGAAATCGCTCTTAAAGAAGCGATGCGCCGGCTAAATGACAGGGAAAAAACGATTCTTTCCATGCGTTTTTTTGAAGGCAAAACTCAGATGGAAGTGGCCAATGAAATCGGTATCTCCCAGGCACAGGTCTCCCGTTTGGAAAAAGCAGCCATTGCCCAGATGCAAAAATATGTGCAGGTTCATCCCTAATGGGGTACAGGACCGGTCGCCCACCATTGAGAGGCTGATGAGGCCGCCAGTAATCACTCAATGAGGGGACGGCCGGCATTTTTTTGTGGACTTTTTTGTTTGAAGCACATATACATGTATTAATCAAGCTGAAATGGGTGGGGACACCGATGATCAAGATATCGGAGTTACAAACCAAAGACGTTGTCAATATTGTGGACGGAAAAAATCTAGGTACCATCTATGATTTGGAGATCAATTTGCAACAGGGGCACATTGATGCGATCGTTTGTCCCGGTCCTGGAAAGTTTTTCGGGTTGTTTTCCAATGGGCAGGATATTGTTATTCCTTGGCACAATATTGTGAAGATCGGTAGTGACGTCATTTTGGTGCGCTTGGATACATCCAGCTATCGCCTGGAGGAAGAAGGTGAGCAGAAGTCTTCCAGCACTGAGCCGCCTGTTTACCGCCCCTACTCTCAAGGCTGATTAGTGGGGGACAAGCGCTGCAGGAGGCAGGGGCTTGTTCTCCCTTATCTATTGAGCTTTTCACTCCGTTTCTATAAGATAAGGATAAAGGAGCGTGGCTGGATGAGCACAAGCGAGGTTTTGACACGATCTGCTGAGCACCTCTTGATTCCAACACAATGGTACAAAGACTACCCTTGGCTGATCGCCGGTTTTACCACCCGTAAACAAGGAGTGAGCCGGCTGCCTTTCGCCTCATTTAACTGCGCCCTCCATGTGGGCGATAATGAACAGGACGTCATGACTAACCGGCAGCGTTTGGTTGAGCGGCTGGGGATGAGCCTTGAGGATATGGTTTGTGGAGAACAAGTGCATGGTGCTGAACTTTACTATGTCAAGCCCGGTGATAAAGGGCGGGGCAGCCGCGGGAGCGACAGCGCCATTCCTGGTGTTGACGGCTTGTATACCGATTATCCTTCCATCCTTTTGACTTCATTTTATGCCGATTGTGTGCCATTATATTTAATAGATGTCAGGCTAAAAGTCGTTGGGCTGGCCCATGCCGGCTGGAGAGGAACGGTGGCCGAGATCGGTCCCAAAATGGTGAAGCGCTGGCAAGCACAGTTTGGCAGCCGTCCTGAAGAGATCAAGGTACTGATCGGACCTGCCATTGGCGGTTGCTGTTATGAAGTGGATGACCGGGTGATTAATGCTTTGGGGTCAATGATGCCCCGCTTAAGTGAGGGTGTGATCCGGGACAAAGAGGGCGGTAAATATATGCTTGATTTGAAACAGATTAATTATGACTTATTGATTCATACAGGGATCCCTGGGAGCAACATTGATATCTCTCAGTGGTGCACCAGTTGCCGTCCTGATCTGTTTTTCTCTTATCGTAAGGAGCAAGGACGAACGGGGCGCATGGCCAGCTTTATCGCCATTAGGCAAAAATCAGCACAGTAATGAGAGGAGGATGATCCTTGAGCATCTATGACCAGTGGCTGAAGGTTCGGGATAACATTGAGCGGGCCTGTGCCAGAAGCGGACGCAGCCCAGACGAGATTACGGTGGTGGCTGTGACAAAGTACATGTCTCCGGAGCAGATGCAAGAGGTGTTCAAAGCGGGGCTGGAACATATCGGTGAAAGCAAAGCACAAGATGCACTAGAGAAGTGGGAACAATTGGGTGATAAGGGAACATGGCACTTTATCGGCCATTTGCAATCGAACAAGGTCAAATATGTGATCGATAAATTCCGTTATATTCACTCTTTGGACAGGCTTTCTCTGGCCAGGGAGATTGAAAGAAGGGCCGCCCGGCATGGTGTGCGCATGCCTTGTTTTATCCAGGTCAATGTGTCAGGGGAAACCTCTAAACATGGTCTTCATCCGGATGAGGTAGAGCGGTTTGTGGAGCATTTGGCTGAGTTTAACCATATTGTTCCCATTGGCTTAATGACAATGGCCCCTTATGTGGAGGATCCTGAACAAACCAGGCCGGTGTTCAGCCGCTTAAAGGAATTGCAAATTCTTTTGCAGGACAGGAAGTACGACCATGCCCCCTTAACGGAATTGTCCATGGGAATGTCCAATGATTACCCCATTGCTGTGGAGGAAGGAGCTACTTATCTGCGGCTAGGTTCTTGTTTAATGGGCCGATAATCAGTATCCTATTATGGAGGGGCGCAACATACATAGTTTGACACAGGCCATTGAAACGGTGCAGCAGATTAAGAAATGAGGTGATGAAATGAAATCATTTTTGATTGAATTTGTTAACACTTTTTTCTTTATCTATACGTTGATGGTGTTTATTTACATTTTGATGTCCTGGATTCCCAATTTACGCCAGTCCGCTTTTGGTGAACTGCTGGGCAAATTTGTAGAACCGATTTTGGCCCCATTCCGCAAGATTATTCCGCCCCTGGGCTTTATCGATATTTCTCCCATTGTTGCTTTACTTGCTTTGCGTTTTGCCAACTATGGTGCAGTGGCTTTAATCGACATGTTGTTGTAAGGAGTTTGGCATGGAGCATCTCAAGCAGCATTTCCGCACTGAGGAGCGCCCTTTTGTGGAGCGGATCACAGAGTGGGCTGAGCTGGTCGGTGTGCGCCACCAGCCCCGTTTAACCCCTTTCTTAAATCCCAGGGAGCAGTTTATTATCCGCTCTGTTGTGGGCCACATCCCCGATGTGAGTGTGACATTGTGGGGCGGATATGATCAAGCTGAACGCAAGCGGGCGCTAATCATCCCCGCTTATTGGGACGCAGGTCATAAAGAATTTCAGCTCTCTTTGTTAGCCATAGAGCACAGCCAGGCAGGGGAAATCACCCATCGTGATGTCCTCGGTTCACTTTTAGGGCTGGGCATTAAACGGGAGGTTGTGGGAGATATATTAATCACCCCGGAGACCAAGCAGGTGATTGTGGTCAAAGAGATGGAAGAGTATATCCGTCTGTACTTAACCCAAATTGGACGTCAGCGGGTCAAAATAGAAAGAGTTGAATGGTCGGCTTTGTCTGTTCCTGATGAGACTTGGGATCAGCTGACCGCTGTTGTCAGCTCCCTGCGGTTGGATGTGATCGTTGCTGAGTGTATCCGCCTGTCACGGGCCAAAGCCATGCAACTGATCAAGTCGGGCAGAGTGAAGGTTAATTGGAAAACGGAAGATCACCCTGCGGAAACAGTCAGTGAGGGTGATACGATCTCCATCAAGGGTTTTGGTCGGTTTTTATTTAAAGAGATTGACAGAAAAACCCGTAAAGATAAATTTCGCATTTACCTTGGATTTAAAAAGTGATCAATGAGCAGGATTTTTGGATATTGTGTCGAATAAGGTTAAAAAGCGCCAAGAGTGAATACAAGTAAGAATTGAAGGAGGGGCAGGGCATGGGTTTAACGCCGTTGGACATTCATAATAAAGAGTTTAAGCGCGTGTTCCGCGGTTATGATGAAGATGAAGTGAATGAGTTTTTGGACTTGGTGATCAAGGAATTTGAAATTTTAATTCGCGAAAAAAAGGAATTGGAAGAAAAAGTGGCCGAAGCCAACGAAAAGCTGAGCCACTTTAGTAACATTGAAGAAAGTTTAAGTAAAACGATCATCGTTGCCCAGGAAACGGCAGATGAAGTGAAAGCCAATGCCAAAAAAGAGGCAGAGCTGATTATTAAGGAAGCAGAAAAAAATGCGGACCGCATTATCAATGAAGCGTTGTCCAAATCACGCAAAATTGCCATGGAAGTTGAGGAATTGAAAAAACAAGCGTCCATTTTCCGCACCCGTTTCCGCACCCTGTTGGAAGCGCAACTGGAGATGCTGGAGAATGACGATTGGGACAAGCTGGCCAAAAGTGATCTAAATGAAGTGGAAGAGCTGAGAGTATCCCGCTAATGTGCTCTGCTTAGCCCAAACTATGATGCAGCCGCCCAACTATGTCTTTCACACCGTTCCTTTCACAAACGGCTGAACTTTAAAAACGGGCTTGACGCGGGGTTTACTTATTCTTTATACTGCCTATAATAAAATATATATCAACAGAGCTGAACAACGATGAACAGGAGAGTAAATAACATCGTTTTCCCTAGCGAATCAGGGATGGTGGAAGCCTGATGAAAACGGGTTATTGAAGATCACCTGGGAGTTGGCACGCTGAATAGAGAGTAAGCGTGACCGGGATGATTCACCTTACGAATCCAGAGTGAACGCAGCGTCTCCTGACAGAGTATAACAGTTATCATCCTTCCTTTATAACGGTGTCAGAGACTGCTTGCGTTTACTAGGGTGGTACCGCGAGCAACCTCTCGTCCCTAGATGGATGAGAGGTTTTTTATCGTTTTAGTTTTTTATCCTTTCCCATGTCTTGTTATTCTTTCATGACAGATGAGTTTGAAACTGGAGGGATCAATCAATGGATTACCGTCAAACATTACAAGTGATGAAAACAGACTTCCCCATGCGGGCCAATTTGCCCAAGCGGGAACCGGATCTGCAAAAGTGGTGGGACGAGATCGATATTTACCGCCAAGTGCAAGAAAGGACCAAAGGACGTCCAACCTACATCCTCCATGACGGCCCCCCTTATGCCAACGGGGACATCCATGTGGGCCATGCCCTGAACAAAGTACTGAAAGATATTGTGGTCCGCTATAAATCGATGACAGGTTACCATGCCCCATATGTGCCCGGATGGGATACCCATGGGTTGCCGATTGAACATGCTGTGATTAAGAACGAAAAAGTGGACCGCAAAAAAGTGGGGATCACTAAATTCAGACAGCTGTGCAAACAGTATGCTGAAAAGTATATTAACCGTCAGCGGGAGCAATTTAAACGCCTTGGGGTACGCGGAGATTGGGATAACCCCTATATTACTTTCCAGCCTGAGTATGAAGCCCGTCAAGTGAAAGTGTTTGGGGAGATGGCCAAGAAAGGATACATCTATAAAGGGTTAAAACCGGTCTATTGGTCCCCCTCTTCCGAGTCCGCACTGGCTGAAGCTGAAATTGAATATAAGGATAAACGCTCGCCATCCATCTATGTGGCCTTTCAGGTCATAGATGGCAAGGGTAAGCTGGATGAGGACAGTGCGGTTGTGATTTGGACGACCACGCCATGGACTATTCCAGCCAACTTGGCCATTGCGTTGCACCCCGAATTTGATTATGCACTGGTTCGTGTCAAGGGACACAAATATCTGGTGGCCAAGGGGCTTTTGGAGCAGCTGCAACAAGAGCTGGAATGGGACGGGTATGAGTTCTTGAACACCTTCAAAGGTGCAGAACTGGAACATGTGCTCACACGCCACCCGCTGTATGACCGGGAATCCCCCCTGATTTTGGGTGAGCATGTCACGTTGGAATCTGGCACCGGCTGTGTGCATACCGCTCCGGGACATGGGGAAGAGGACTTTTATGTGGGACAGCAATACAACTTGGGAGTTTTAAGCCCTATTGATGACCGCGGATACTTTACCGAAGAAGCACCTGGATTTGAAGGCTTGTTCTATGATGATGCCAATAAAGTAATCACCCAAAAACTGGATGAAGCAGGTGCCTTACTTAAGTTGTCCTTTATTACGCACTCCTATCCCCATGATTGGCGCAGCAAAAAGCCGGTTATTTTCCGGGCCACAGAGCAATGGTTCGCCTCCATTGACGGTTTCCGTGAAAAAATGCTGGAGGAAATCAAGAAAGTCAAGTGGGTGCCGGCCTGGGGCGAGACCCGCATATACAATATGGTCCGGGACCGGGGTGACTGGTGTATATCCCGCCAGCGGGTATGGGGTGTGCCTATTCCGATTTTCTATTGTCAGGACTGCCAAAAAGAGATTATTACAGATGAAACCATTGAGCACATTTCAAACGTCTTTCTTCACGAAGGTTCTGATGCCTGGTATGAGAAAGATGAACAAGCGCTGTTGCCGGAAGGATTTAAGTGCCCGCACTGCGGCTCATCCTCCTTTACGAAAGAGACAGACACAATGGATGTCTGGTTTGACTCCGGCTCTTCCCATGAGGCAGTGCTGAAACAAAGGGAGGACCTCTCCTGGCCAGCAGACTTATATCTGGAAGGAACCGACCAATCCCGCGGTTGGTTCAACTCATCACTGTCCACTTCAGTGGCCGTGAACGGTCGGGCTCCGTACAAAACAGTGTTGGGCCATGGTTTCACCTTGGACGGAGAGGGACGCAAAATGTCCAAATCGCTGGGCAATGTGATTGTGCCCCAAAAAGTGATGGATCAGCTTGGCGCCGACATCCTGCGCTTGTGGGTCTCTTCCGTGGAATATACACAGGACGTGCGCATCTCCGATGAGATACTGAAACAAATTGCCGAGGTGTACCGTAAAATCCGCAATACCTTACGCTTTATGCTGGGTAACCTGGCCGACTATGATCCACAGCAGGACCGGGTCAATATGGAGGAGTGGTCGGAACTGGACCATTTCATTATGCTGAAGGCGCAAAAGGTGCTGAAGCGGGTTCGGCAAGCCTATGAGGACTTCCAATTTCACAATGTGTATACGACCATCCACAACTTCTGCACCATTGAATTAAGCGCCTTTTACCTGGATGTCTCCAAAGACTTGCTGTATACGGAGCCTGCTCAGGCCAAAGCACGCCGGGCTACACAAACGGTGATGTATGATATCTTAACCATGCTGGTCAAATTGCTGACGCCGATTATGCCGCACACCACCGAGGAAGTGTGGAGATATATCCCTGGCGTCCAGGAAGAAAGCGTTCAGCTGACAGACTTTCCGGAAGTGGATCCAACTTACTTTAATGAGGACTTGGAACAAAAGTGGAATGCCTTTATGAAAGCCAGGGACGAAGTACTCAAAGCCCTGGAAGTGGCCCGTAAAGAAAAAGTGATTGGTTCATCATTGGGAGCCAAGGTTCATCTCTATCCGAACAAAGAAAACTTCCAGTTATTAAAGCAGTTCGATCAGCTGGACAAATTGTTTATCGTGTCTCAGGTTGAGCTGTATGATGAGCAAACTCCCGCCCATGAACAGGCACTAGGCTTAGAAGGCATGAAGGTATATATCCAGCCGGCTGAAGGTGAGAAATGTGAACGCTGCTGGGTAATCACCCCTGAACGTGGACAGGATGAGAAACACCCCACGCTTTGCCCGCGCTGTACCAGCATTGTCAACGAGCACTACCAACACCTTATGAAAGCGTAAAAGACAACCTGGCTTCGCCAAGCTAAGGGCGATGGCGAAGCCTATGTTCTCTCTTGCTTAACCTGGTCAGAAATTTATGTTATAATAATATTACTGAACTAAGTGCTTTTATAGCACTTAGTTCTTTTTGCGGCCAATTGTCAAACAAATGTAACAATTATAATGGTTACAAACTAAAAAAATAGGGTAAAATAATAAGTGAAAAGGGTCACAATGATCCAAGGGTAAATATCTGACTAATCCTACTTGACATAAAAAAATAAAAAGAGGTGATGCACATGCGCCGTACCAGAAAAATTACTCTGGAAGAGCTGATCAAAGAGAACAAAGATCTGCTCCTAAATGATAAAAAAGAGTTAGAAAAAATCGAAAAGCGCCTGGAAGAAAAGCATGTAAAAAATTTGTACTAATTAAGACAACCAATTGCAGTCATTAATTCAATGTCTGTTGGCCAATGCTTAACAAGTGTAAACAGTGGTATACACGTATAAAGAGTAGGCGGGGAAGAGTCCCGCCTACTCTTTAGATTTTCATTAAGTTTGCTGTGGTTCAACCTGCTTATTGTTAAGGCCGGAGTCATCGGCACGTTGTTTCTGGATGAACCAGATCAGGGCAATAAGCACCAATCCGGCTAAGTCCACCCATTTATTGGGGGAAATGAGTAACAGTCCCGCTACAAATAAGATGATACGCTCCCAAACATAGGCGCGGCGAATCAGATAACCCATTAAAGCACTGCTGATCCCGACCATCCCAAACAGTGCAGTGAGCACAGCAAGTGCTAATAATAATGGTGTATAGTCGATCAGAATGAGCATGGGATTAAAGACAAAAATGTAAGGAATGATGTATGCTGCTACAGCCAGTTTGACCGCTGTTACTCCTGTCATAAACGGATTGGAGCGGGCGATACCTGAACCTGCGTATGCGGCAAGACAGACAGGTGGTGTAATGTCAGCCACAATGCCAAAGTAGAACACAAACAAGTGTGCGGCAAGCACAGGTACAGCAAAGTCAGGATGACTCACTAAGGCGGGTGCAGCAATGGAAGCGGTGACCACATAGTTAGCCGTGGTCGGCAGCCCCATGCCCAGCAGGATGCAAGCAAACATGGTATAGATTAAGGTCAAGAACAGAACACCGCCGGACAGATTGATAATCCCACCGGCTATTTTGCCTCCCAATCCTGTGATCACAACGATTCCGGCAATAATCCCAGCGGTCGCACAAGCCGCGATCACGGGTAAAGCAACCCGTGCCCCTTGCTCCAACGTTTCTAATATATCCCTAAATGAAAAGCGAGTTTCCTTTCTAAAGAAACTGAGCACAAATGCGGTGGCAATACCCACCAGGGCTGCACGAATAGGTGAGAAGCCCATCAGTAATGTGCTAAAGATCAGCACCAAGGGCAAAATCATATAGCCGCGGCGCAAGATCACTTCTTTAATATCTGGTAACAGTTCTTTGGGCAGGCCTTTAATGCCCAGCCTTTTGGACTCGAAGTGCACACCCATAAACACACCGGTGAAATAAAGCAAAGCAGGAATCAGGGCAGCCAGCATGACCTGACTGTAGGGGATGCGAGTGTACTCAGCCAGCAAGAAGGCAGCAGCACCCATAATCGGGGGCATTAATTGGCCGCCTGTGGAGGCCGAAGCTTCTGCAGCTGCTGCAAACTCCGGTTTAAACCCCGATTTTTTCATCATAGGGATGGTAAAGGATCCCGAACTGACCGTATTGGCTACGGAACTTCCTGTTACTGTTCCTTGTAAAGCACTAGCTGCTACAGCTGCCTTCGCTGTTCCCCCTGTATATCGGCCAGTGGCAGCAAAGGCCAAATCATTGAAGAACTGGCCAATCCCTGTCTTGATCAGCAGCACGCCAAAAAAGAGGAACAGGAAGATAAACTTAGACGACACTTGAATAGGTGTACCGAAAATAGCTTCTGTACTAAAGTATAATCGTATTACCAGATTTTCCCATGTAAAGCCGCGATGGGGAAAGAAAGGCATTTGCTGGCCGTACAAGGCATAAATCATAAACAGCGTGGCTATAACGACGATCGGCAAGCCGACACAGCGGCGTGTGGCTTCCAGAACGAGCAGAACCCCAAGTGTCGCCACAATAATATCCAGCTCAGTTGCATTGCCTCTAGGGATACGAACTGTTAACTCATCGAGAAAGAAAGCAAAATAATAGCCAACAAAGAGAGAGGTGAAAGCCAGTATGACATCGTACCAGGGGACACTTTTTTGTTTGCGCTGTATTCCTTTTTTCACAGGATACAAAAGAAAGATGAGACCCAAAGCCGTTCCCACGTGGATCGCCCCCTGCATCTGAGAGCGCAGGATGCCAAATGAAGCTGTATACAGATGGAACAACGTCAGTGAAATGGCTAAAAAAGAGACAACCCAAGCCCACTTTCCTAATTTTTTGCGGTAAGCACTTTCCCGGTCATATTTTTCCAAGAGGGAGTCATCCTGGGTTTGGTTCTGCGTTTGAGTTGTATCTTGTTTAGTCATAAAGGAAGTCACCACCTTGATTTAATAAGGCAATCAATCAGATAAGCCAATCAAGGGGCCAAACACACTGTGCCTGGCCCCTTTCATCTGTGTTGCGTGTCTTGTATACCTATTTAATCTAAAACACCTTGTTCTTGATAATATCTTTCAGCACCCGGATGGATCGGCAGTCCATCAGAACCTAATAGGGCATTTTCAAGTGTGGTGTGGTCTGATTGAGGATGAGTGTTCTCATCAGCATGCTCAATCATGACACGCGCCAACTCATAGGCAAGGTCGTCGTTAACCTTATCTGTATTAGCCACCAAAACGGCATAGGCGGAAACCACGGTCACGTCCTCATCAATCCAATTATAGGTTCCGGCCGGGATGGTGTAGGCTTCATAGCCGCTGTTTGCTTCGATATATTCAAGGGCCTCAGCAGAAATCTCCAGAAGCTTCACATCACCGGCAGAAGCTTGCAGTTCCTCAATGCCTGCATTGGGCAAACCAAGCAAGCCAAAGGAAGCATCTATGGTATTGTCTTGAAGACGGTCTCTGGCAGCACCAAAATCCTCTTGGAACGCTTCATAATCGCCATCTTCAAGACCGTAGGCTTCCAGTACCAGTTTGGCCACAGCCTGGGTTCCGCTTCCCGCAGGTCCAATGGCCACCCGTTTGCCGCGCAGATCTTCAATGCTTTCAATCCCACTGCCTTCACGGACCACAATTTGCAATACTTCAGGATAAATATGGCCGATGAAAGCGAAATTGGTAATAGCACCGTCAGCAAACTCACCTTCACCATTGTAGGCTTCCAGAGCAGGAATGTGTACTGTCATACCCAAGTCAAACTCACCTGTGCCGATTTTGGACAGGTTCTCCACAGAAGCACCGGAAGCTACAGCGTCAAAATTAGCATCAATGTGATTGTTCCATACATTAACCATTTCTTGTCCTAAGGGATAATAGGTCCCTCCAGTACTACCGGTTCCCATCACATAATATCCGTCAGTACCTTCTTGGGGTGCTTCTTCAGTAGCATCGCCATTGCCTTCTGCTTCAGGCTCCTGACCATCGTCTTGGGCAGCTCCACAGGCAGCCAAGACTAAGGCCAAAGCAAGGAGTAAGGCAAGCAAGCCAAACTTTCTGTTCTTCATAGACAGAATTCCCCCTTGTTTATATTATTTTAACCCCTTTACGATTCAGGCCAACCAGGTTCCGGTATGTATGGAGTTCTGAATAGTAAAGGAGTTATTCCCTCTTTTATTACCCGTTCGTTTTGCTAAGTAAACTTGGACAGCAAGAAACTTTCCCTTGCGACCAACATCATCATACCACACATTTTTCATATTTTGTACAGTCAAACAAATTTTTATTGCTTTTTTACCAGAAAGGGTGTAAAATGAATGAAAAATTTCATATAATAATAAACGAGAAGGAAATATTCCTTCATAAACAAGAAACCATGAATGAAATTGAATAGACTTAGGGGGAGGAAGAACGATGGCGATTGTAGCCCATCAAGATCCGCTTCAATTATTAAAAAACAGAACAAAAAAATCGTATCAACTGTTTCAAGAAGCTCAGCAGGTGATGCCGGGGGGTGTCACAGCCAATATTAAATACTTTGATCCGTATCCCATTATGATGGCCGAAGCTGAGGGCTCCCGTCTAAAAGATGTGGACGGCAACGAGTATGTGGATTACTTACTGGCCTATGGGGCCCTGATTCTGGGACATGGCCATCATAAAGTAACCAATGCGGTTATCAGACAGATGGTGACCAAGGGGACCACTATTTTTGGCACCCCCCATGAATTGGAAGTTGAAATGGCCAAACGTCTGGTTAAGCTCTATCCAGGAGTGGAGCAGGTCCGTTACACCAACTCTGGCACAGAAGCCACCTTGCTGGCGATCCGCCTAGCCCATGCTTATACAGGTAAATCAAAAATTGCCAAGTTTGAGGGGCATTACCATGGAGGATATGACCAGGTGCTGTTAAGTATCAATCCGCCCCTTGATCAAGCGGGACCAGCCGATGCACCCGTGGCCGTGCCTGATTCAGCAGGGATAGATGTTTATTATCAGGAACATACCATTATTTTACCTTTTAACGATCTCGAAGCGACTGCTGACATTTTAAAAGCCCGCAAAGAGGAGTTGGCTGCAGTGGTCGTGGAACCGGTACAGGCTGGTTTTATCCCTGCCACTGAATCATTCATGCAAGGCTTGCGTAAGTTAACAGAAGAACTTGGCATACTGCTGATTTTTGATGAAGTGAAAACGTGCTTCCGTGTCGCCTTGGGAGGGGCCCAATCCCTCTATGGTATCAAACCAGATCTCACTGCTCTGGGCAAAGTCTTGGGTGGCGGCTTCCCAGTCGGTGCTGTCGGGGGTAAGAAAGAGATCATGGACGTGGCTTCTCCGCATGGAAAAAAAGATGTGTTTGAGATGAATGTCAAATCAAAGAAGAAAGACGTTCTCTTCCATAGCGGGACATACAATGGACATCCTTCTGTTCTGGCAGCGGGATTGGCTACTCTGGATGTGCTGGAAGAGGGAGACAACTTTGAGACCATTGTCAGAACAACGGAAAAACTTAGACGCGGACTGGAAAATGTGTTAAGATATTATCAGATTCCTGTGCAAACATTGGGACTGGGAACCATCTTTAATCTGGTCATGACCACTGAACCTATCACCAATTATCGGGATTTGCAAAATGCGAACCTTGATTTACGCAGGCAATTGGATTATTATCTCCTAACACTAGGAGTTTATACGAAGCCGCTGAACCGTTATTCCCTGTCTCTGGCTCACAGTGACCGCGAGATTCAGGAGACCATTGATGCTTATGAAGCGGCAGCCAAGCAGTTGCTGGTGAAGAGAGGTTCACAGTTAAATCAAGACTGACGTTTCCGTCTTCTTCAAGCCCAAGCTCATCCGCATCATTTTCCTGGTCCCGTTGCTCACCGTCCCGATGAAGGCTAAATTTTATAAGAAGGGGCGATCTGATTTGTACAAATCAGATATTTATGAACGGATCATGGAAAAAATGGGTCAGATGAGCAAGTCACAACAGAAGATTGCCCAATATATTATTAACCATCCAGATTCGGCTCCTTTCCTTACGGCCAGCAAGCTGGCCCAGTTATCTGGCGTTGGCGAGGCCACTGTTGTCCGCTTTGCCGTCTTCCTTGGTTACCAGGGGTATCCTGACATGCAACGCCATTTGCAAGAAGCGTTGAAGCGCCAATGGACGACAGTCGAACGTCTGCAAATGACCAGCATGGCCAACCGTGATAAAAAGGAAAGTGTGGTTCATGAGGTATTGCATGATGATATCTCCAACTTGCAGGCCACTCTGCAGCAGATTGACAAAGACGAGTTTAACAAGGCAGTCAAGGCCATTATTGAAGCTGAGAATATTTATATTATCGCCTATCGCAGTGCAGCCAGTTTAGGCGCTTTTCTGGAATTTTATCTTGATCTGGTGTTGCAAAACACGGAGTTGATTGTGCAAGCAGATGGCATATCCGAGCATTTATTGGGCATGACAGATAAAGATCTGGTGATTGGCATGGGTTTTGCCCGTTACACGAAGCGAACGGTTGAAGTGATGAAATATGCCCAGGAAAAAGGGGCCAAAACCATGTGCCTGACCGATCATATTTTGTCCCCGTTAATGCCCTATGCTGATATACGTCTCACTGCAGCCAGTGATATTAACTCTTTTATTAATTCATTTGTGGCACCGCTCAGTATTATCAATGCCTTGATCACAGCTGTAACCCGGATTGAAAAAGAGAAAGTGGAAAAACGGCTGGAGGAATTGGAAGACTTATGGGAGAGCTTTCGTGTTTTTCATCACTCATTTGCCGATGAACAGGCCTAACCGTCATATCTCTTGGAAACAGGATCAATAAATAAATGGAGGAAGAAGATGATCTACTTCTTGATCGCACTTGGAGTTTTGGTTTTTGATCAAATCACCAAATGGCTGGTTGTGCGCTACATGGACATCGGCCAATCCATTCCGATTATCGAAGGCGTTTTTTATTTGACTTCACACCGTAATGCGGGTGCTGCGTTTGGCATCTTGCAAAATCAGCGTCTTTTTTTCATCATTATTACCACCATCGTAGTGAACGGTGTCATCTATTATATTGTGAAGGTTAAAGATCAGAAAAAATTGCTTTCCCTGTCCTTGGCTCTGATTTTGGGCGGTGCATTAGGCAACTTTATTGACCGCTTATTCATGGGTGAAGTCGTTGACTTTTTGGATGTGAAAATTGTGATCGGGTCATTTTTTTATGATTACCCCATTTTTAATATAGCTGACAGTGCCCTGGTGATCGGGGTAGGATTAATGCTGGTGAATACGCTAAGAGAGGGACGTAAAGAAAAATCAAAGGATCGATGAACGATGTCACAAGCGCATATTTTCGATTGGCAGTATGAAGAAGCAGACGGGATACGCATCGATAAATTTCTGGCTGAAGAGAGTGAAGGGTGGTCACGCTCCCAGATTCAAAGCTGGATCAAAGAGGGGCGTGTAACGGTGAACGGCCAGCCGGTTAAAGTAAATTATAAGCTGACCGAGAATGATCATGTGGTGTTGCGGGTACCACCTCCGCAGGAAGTGGATATTAAACCGGAACCAATGGATTTGGATATTGTTTACGAAGATGAAGACGTGCTTGTGGTAAACAAGCCAAGGGGCCTTGTTGTGCATCCCGCTCCGGGGCATTACAGCGGGACGCTGGTCAATGGCTTGCTGGCCCACTGCACAGACTTGTCAGGCATAAACGGAGTTTTACGCCCCGGTATTGTACATCGGATCGATAAAGATACCTCAGGCTTGCTGATGGTGGCGAAAAATGACCGCGCCCATCTGTCCTTAGCCAAACAATTAAGCGGGCACCGTGTCATCCGCAAATATGTGGCCTTGGTGCATGGACAAGTGGGTCCCGGTTCAGGAACGATCAATGCCCCCATTGGCCGGGACCCTCACAACCGGCAGCGAATGGCTGTGGTTGCCGGTGGCAAGCCGGCTGTCACTCATTTTGAGGTGATTCAACGTTTTACTCGCTACAGCTTAATCGAGTGCCGTTTGGAGACGGGACGGACCCACCAAATCAGGGTTCATATGAAGTATATTGGCCATCCCTTGGCTGGTGATCCTGTCTACGGTCCCGCCAAAACGCTGCCCATCGACGGCCAAGCCTTGCATGCCAAGGTACTGGGCTTTGAACATCCCTCAAGTGGAGAGCAGATGATTTTTGATTCTCCGCTGCCCCAAGACATGGAGCAACTGATCAATTCGTTAGATTGACCAAAAAGCGTGAAAGGAAGGACAGGATGGACACGTCCAAAATGACTGTATCCCAGTTAAAAGAATGGATGCGCCAGGCCAAGAGGCAGGAAGTGGAGGCTGTACTGCCTTTCTTGGAACAGGATAAGCGCAAGGGTATCAGGCAACTGGCCAGCCAGTGGTTGCGCCAAGAAGAACTGAACCGCCACAAGGAAGCACGTTGGGAGCGGCTGATCGCCATGGAACAAAAGTTAAGGGAGCAAGGTTACACCGCGATTGCCGGAGTGGACGAGGTTGGCAGAGGCCCATTGGCCGGACCAGTTGTGGCCGCCGCCGTGATTTTACCGGCTCAAATCCGTTTGCTTGAATTAAACGACTCCAAACAATTAAGTGCCTCCTTAAGGGAAGAGCTGGCTGTAGAAATTAAAGCGCAGGCGGTTGCTTATCATGTCGCTTTTGTGGATGCAGAAGAGATTGACCGCATTAATGTGTATCAGGCAAGCAAAAAAGCGATGACGCTAGCGGTCCAAGGACTGTGTCATGCACCGGACTATGTGCTTTTGGATGCCATGACCATCCCCCTTCATATCAGCCAACGCTCCATTGTCAAGGGAGATAGCCGCTCTGCCTCCATTGCTGCAGCCTCAGTTTTGGCCAAAGTGGAGCGGGATACGTGGATGAAACAGCAGGCTGTGCGCTACCCCCAATATGGCTTTGAACGCAATATGGGTTACGGTACTAAAGAACATTGGCAAGCGATACATACATATGGATTAACACCCTTGCACCGCAGAAGTTTTATTGACGGCCAGTTGAGCTTGGAGGACATCATGCATGAGTGAATGGCGCCGGAAACTGGGGGTTTACGGGGAACAATTGGTTGAAAAGCGTTATCGTGCTGCCGGGTTTGAGCTCCTGGCGCGCAATTTTCGTTGTCGTATGGGTGAAATCGATTTGATTTTTAAAAAAGGCAACTGCCTCTATTTCGTTGAGGTACGTACCAAAAGCAGTGGTGCTTACGGTACCGCAGAAGAGTCAATCACCCCCAGGAAAATGGCCACCATTCATAAAGTGAGCCAGTACTTTCTTCTTCGGTATAACATGGGGGAAGTGAATGTGCAATATGATGTGGTTGCTGTTTATATAGACAGCAAGAAGAAGCAAGCGTGGATCAAGCGTTACCCCCAAGCTTTTTAAGCAAAAAAGACGAAAGATTGCTAAATTTGAGGGGACTTTGTGATGTATGTCAAATTGTATGGCGCCCATCTGTCGGGTATAGAAGGACAAATTGTTGAGGTTGAAGTGGATATCGCGCCGGGATTGCCCCAGTTTGATATTGTCGGTCTGCCGGGGACAGCGTTGAAAGAATCAAAGGAAAGGGTGCGCTCGGCCATCCGCAACAGCGGCTACCAGTTTCCCACCAAACGGATCACGGTCAATCTGGCTCCTGCCCATGTGCGTAAAGAAGGTTCATTTTTTGACCTGGCTGTGGCTCTGGCGATTCTGATTGCAGACGGACAGGTGGAGTTACCCCAGAAAGTGAGCAAGCAATTATCCCGGCTGTTAGTGATAGGCGAACTGGCCCTGGACGGGACCACGAGAAAAAGTGAAGGTATTTATCCATTGCTGCTTTCGGCCAAACAGGAAGGGTTTACGCATATCTTTTTGCCTGTTGAAAATGCAGCTGAAGCACAGTTCATCGAGGGTGTCCGCCCTGTTTTGATCAAAAATCTGAAACATTTGCTCCAAATGCTTCATGCTCCGGAAAAGTGGGGCAGGCCTGTTGATAAAGTGGCACAGCTGCGGGTGAAAGTGGGAGATGGCCCGTTTGTTTCCACAGCAGAGCAAAAAGTAGAAAACAAACATATGGAATTATTTGAGGACATTATTGGGCAGGAGCATGTCAAACGGGCCTGTGAAATTGCCGCGGCAGGCTTTCATCACATGCTGATGGTGGGCCCCCCTGGGAGTGGAAAAACGATGTTGGCCAGACGTTTGATCTCAGCCTTGCCTCCCTTGACTGAGCGGGAGTGGGTGGAAGTGGCCAAAGTCCACAGTGTGGCTGGCATGTGGGGAGATGATTCGTATATGGGGAAGCACCGGTTGTTTCGGGCGCCCCATCACACCATCACAACGACCGGCATGCTGGGTGGGGGCAACCCTGTTAAACCGGGGGAGATTAGTCTGGCCCACCACGGAGTGTTGTTTCTGGATGAGTTTTTGGAATTTAAACGTTCGGTGATCGAAGCGCTTCGGGAGCCTCTGGAAATGCGTCATGTCACCATTACCCGTCACCATCAGCGGTATACGTTCCCAGCTTGCTTTCTGCTGGTTATCGCTTTGAATCCTTGTCCTTGCGGCTATTATGGCTATGAGACTGAAAAGAACCCCTGCACCTGTACGGCTACACAAATCGAACGCTACCGGGCCAAACTGTCCGGTCCCATCATAGACCGCATTGATTTACAAGTTGAGGTACCGCTGTTAAGTTATGATGAAATTGTGGGGGCAGATGTGCCACAAAGTGACTCCTACAGCACCTCCAACATCCGGTGCCGGGTTGAACAAGCGCTGGCCTTCAAACAGGAGCGCACCAACAGTGACAAGCCAAACGGATTGTTGACGGCTCAAGAGGTAAAAGCGATTTGCCAGCTGTCACGGGAAGCGGAGGTGTTTATGCGGGAGGTTTTTGAATACCACCAGTTAAGCATGCGAGGATATCATAAGATTTTAAAGGTGGCCCGCACCATTGCTGATCTAAATGAACATGAATTGATAGTAGAAGAGGATATTGCCGAGGCGGTTGGTTACAGGCTGGGGAAGTGAGGATTTAATGGATGACCAGTAAGTGAGGGACAAACGAAGTGATAGAAGTGATAGTTGTTGGTTCATTACGTGTGGCTGTATCAAGGTTGGTGATCACATTAAGGTGGAAGTTATCAAAAAGTGGCTCTTCGTCATTTGGCTCTTCGTCATTTTTTGTGGAGCTCGCACATTTCCGGGCCTTGTATAAGCCGTAAAATCTCCTTCTTCACCTAGTCAATCAAGAGACGATGGCGCGAAAGGGTCAAGTGCTTTTGGCTTGAGGCTTGAAGCGACATCATCTAAGCTGAGGCGAAGTGAAGAAGGGAATGAGCTTGTTGAAAACAGCCACATTCAAGCTTAACTCTTAACCTAAATCGTTTTCTATTCCGGTAGCCATAAGCCCTTCTTTTAAGGTTCTTAATCTTATGGTTTGTACCTTCTGTCCTTGCATTGGTATAGGTAACCGAAAATAGGCTAAAATATGAGTTTTCCAAGTCACCAGTGTCTTGCTGAAATCATGAAAAGGCATGAATGAACTTTGAAGGGCTGCCTGAATCCAGGTATCGTCTTATAGGGCAGATGGACCTGCCGACTCACATAACTGATGGTCACTCCGGGACACATGTCGAAAACATATTTTCTGAAACGATGAGTTTGATGTTTGCTTTTTGGTACAGATGGGAGGTGCTCATCAAAGATTTCCTGACAGTTGGTACAGTGCCAACGCTTGAGTTGGATGATCAAATAAACCGGTCGGTTATGAATGGGCAGGTCACGTACGCTTCTCAGGCGTTGATCATGCTTTTTCCACTCTTGAAAACCACAGTAAGGACAACGCTCAGGGGGATCCATTGTCTCCACCTGAATCACAACTTTATTTTCCGTGATTTCTTGTTTTAAAACCGTAAATTCTGGCAATCCTAGTGGTAAACGGATATCTGTTTTCACTCGCTATTTCCTCCAATCGTTTTGTTTTTGCCTATGACAAGGATTGCCAGGAAATAGCGAGTTTTTTCATGTCATCTTAACTACTTCTCACAAAAAATGACCATGAATCACAATTTCTAAATAACTTTCCAACTTATTTAACTTATAAGGAGCGGTTTTCTCTTATCCCTTTCCCAATTTTTTTATGTTTTTCTCATCAGCACTTAAATTTTTCTCATCAGCACTTAAATATGATTCCGACTCTACCAGATGTATGTCCATGAACGTTCGATTCTTATTCAACTTTTGTCTAAGCAAATTCTCGGGAGTCTCCATCGTAGCACCCAATATACCAAATTGGTTTATCCAACGCATTGGCCAACTTTTTAGCATACATTCATCTATCAATTAATGTGTGAAAGGAGTCTGTCAATGAATATCAATGAACAAGTAGTGCTTATTACTGGAGCAAGTCGTGGTCTAGGTGCGACCATTGCACGTGCATTTTCCAGGGAGGGTGCCCGTGTCGTAATAAACTATTATCGTAGCGAAAAGTTAGCAAATAAATTAGCAGAAGAGTTAGGTGATCAATCTCTTGCCATCAAGGCTGACATCAGAGATTCAAACCAAGTAACAGCTATGTTTGACCAAGCAAAAAAATATTTCAATCATCCTGTTACGACCATCGTAAACAATGCACTGGTCAACTATGTATTTGATCCCCAAAATCGTAAGACACCTGATACAATTAGCTGGGATGATTATATGCAACAATTAGAAGGGAGCGTTAAAGCAGCATTAAATACTATACACGCTGGGTTAGCCGATATGAAAAATATTGGATTTGGAAGGATTATCAACATCGGAACTAACTTAGTCCAAAATCCGGTTGTACCATATCATGACTATACCACCAGTAAAGCAGCATTGCTTGGTTTCACGCGTAATATGGCCAAAGATCTCGGTTCTTATGGCATAACCGTGAATATGGTATCTGGTGGACTATTAAGAACAACTGATGCCAGTTCAGCCACAAGTCAGGAAGTTTTTGATCTGATTGAATCCACAACTCCTTTACGAAAAGTAACGACTCCTGAAGATTTAGCAGATGTGGTATTGTTCTTTGCCTCTCCTTGGGCCAGGGCAGTTACTGGTCAAAACCTGATAGTAGATGGTGGACTTGTGATGAATTAATTCACAAAAGTCTGGGCGGGAAAGCCCACAACGATTAGCTGTGGGAGGAGGTTAACCTTAATAAAAAAATAGTTTTAAAAGAGGGAGGGACGTTAGTACGGCCTTCCCCTATATATCGTTCTTTTGTTATTATTGCCTCTATTATTGTTTGGTTATCGCCTTGCTAGATGGCCACAGATGACGTACAATATTTTGTGTAAGCACTTGAAAAAATAAAAATAGGTAGGGTATCCTCGGAATTGTCCAGATTCCATAAGAGAAAGGAGTACCCTACCTTATGGTATCAAGTGTAACAAATTCCGGAATAGAAAATCAACTAGATAACTTGTTAAGAGCATTTGTTAAAGAAAAACTTGAGCTCATTATGAGAGAGGAGCTTGAAAACTTTTTAAAGGTCGAAAGACCTAATGAACCTAACTGCAAAAATGGCTATTATCAACGTTCATTAGACACACGTTATGGCAAAATTGAAAACCTTATGGTTCCCCGTGATCGACGAGGAATGTTTCATACTCAGCTCTTTGAACCTTACCAACGTCGTGATGGTTGGCTAGAAACAGCCATTATCAAAATGTATCAAAG